>CAYSVF010000006.1:0-19681 GCA_964434415.1 uncultured Parvibaculum sp. | reverse complement strand
CCGAAATGTGCAAGAGACATGATCTTTTTCCTGATGTGACTGAAGCTGTTTCCCCTATCGCTTCAGTCACATCAGGAAAAAGATCATGTCTCTTGCACATTTCGGTGCAGGGCGCCGGGCCGCGTTGCGCGTCGCCGCTGCGCCCGCAGCGCTGGCCATCGCCTTCGCCGTTCCCGCCACCCATGCCCGGGCCGAGGAGCCGGCAAGCAGGCCCATCGTCATTGAAGGCGATCAGGCGCTTCCCGGCCCGCTCGAAAGGATGACGCCCGCCGACACAAACGGCCCCGCGCCGCGCGATGCCGGTGAGTTTCTCTCCCGCCTTGAAGGCGTCACGTCTGGCCGTCTCGGCGGTCACGGCAATGAAATTTCCATGCGCGGCCTGACGCAGGACAATGTCGCCGTCATTTCCGACGGGGCCTATGTGTTCGGCGGCTGCCCCAACCGCATGGATCCGCCCTCGTCGCTTTCCGCCTTGCTGCCCGACGATGTCGTCACGGTGGCACGCGGCTATCAGAGCGTAACGGACGGCTCGCCTGCGCCGGGCGGCACGGTGACCATCGACCGGGCCGACCCCTATGACATCGCGGACGGCCCAAGCGGTGGTATCGAGGGCGGCATAGAGAGCAATGGAGCGACCCGCTATGTCTCGATGCAGGCACGCGCCGGTCTCGGCGGCGCCTATGTGCGCGGCTTTGCCAATGCCAAAAAGGCCGGGAACTATGAAGATGGCAACGGGCGCGAGGTTCGCTCGGCCTTCAAGCAGTATGGCGGCGGGCTGGAAGCCGGCTGGCGCTATGGCAACCACTCTGTGTTCTCGCTGTCGAGCGATGTGGACATTGTGGAGGATGCGCTCTTTGCCGGTGCCGGTATGGACAGTCCCTGGACGGCGGCGCGGACGGTGAAGGCATCGCTCGATCACAATTTCGACGAAGGCAGTCTTTTCGCGACGCTGGAAATCTCCGCCTATGGCAGCTTCGTCGAACATCTGATGGACAACTACACGCTGCGCACGCCGGGCATGATGCGTATGCGGACCGACGCCAGTTCCGACACCTATGGCGGCCGTCTTGCCGCCGGGCTCGATGTCATGGGCGGTGTGCTGACATTGGGGGCGGACCACCGCACCAATAACCGCAACGCCGAAAGCAGGTCCAACATGATGGGCGGCGCGCCGGTGACCATCACCAATTACACATGGCCGGATATGTTCATCCGCGATACCGGCCTTTTCGGTGAATACGAGGCGCCGTTGGGCGCTGACACTTCGCTGAAGCTGGGCCTTCGTGCCGATTTCGTTTCGGTGGAGGCGAAGCGGGCGGACTGGCTGCCCGGCGGCATGGGCGCGGTAACGGCGCGGCAGCTCTACGCCACCTATTACGGCGTCACCGACACGGATCGGGAAGAAACCAATGTGAGCGCGCTCGCCCGCGTCACACATGACTTCAACGACAGCATCTCCGGCTGGATCGGGGTGGCCCGCGCCGTTCGCACGGCGGATGCGACCGAACGCGGTATCGTCCGCAGCGGCGGGGCGAATAGCTGGGTCGGCAATCCCGGTATCAGGCCGGAAAAGCACTACCAGATCGATACAGGCCTCTCGGCGGGCAAGGGCCCCTGGGGCGTCACCGGCGGCATCTGGTATGACCGGGTGGACGATTTCATCAGCCGCGATACGGCGCGTGGCCAGACGGGCATCCTGATGTCCAACGGCGCCAGTATCTATCGCAATGTGGATGCCGAGCTGGCGGGCGTCGATCTGTCCGGCAGCTATCGCGTCTCCGAGAACTGGAAGACGAATGCCACGGCGTCCTACACCTATGGCGCCAACCTGACGGACAGTCGTCCGCTCTATCAGATCGCCCCGCTCAGCGGCTCGCTGGAAGTCGTCTATGAGCAGCCGGTCTGGCAGGCAGGCACACGGCTGCGCTGGGCGGCAAACCAGACCCGGGCCGACACGAATCCGCTGACGGGGTCCGGCCTCGACGCGCAGGAGACGCCTGGCCATGTGGTGCTGGATCTCTTTGCAAGCTGGAAGCCCGTCACCGGTCTGGAACTCAAGGGCGGGGTGTCCAACCTGCTCGACCAGACCTATGCGAGCTATCTGAGCCGCTCCAACGGGTTCGACCCCGCAGTGGTGCAGGTGAACGAGCCGGGCCGGAGCTTCTACATTCAGGCGGCCCTGACGTTCTGAGCCCTTAAACGAGCTGGCGGTCGGGGGTAGAGTGCTGATATGCACCGCCTCCGACCGCTTCTTTTTCTGATCGCCGCCGCTCTTCTCGCAGCCTGTGCGCCGACCCGCATGACGGTCGGCCCGTCGGCGATGACGCCCATCCTGACGCAAACGGGGGCCGGGTTCGCCGCGCGCATGGCGGATGGCGCCTGGCTGCCGGTGCGGGCGTTCGAGGCCGACAGCCCCCGTGCCGTCATCCTCGCACTGCACGGCTTCAACGATTATTCGAACGCTTTTGCGTCACCCGGACCGGGGGCCTGGTTCGCCAGGCACGGCATCGCGCTTTATGCCTATGACCAGCGGGGCTTCGGGCGTGCGCCGGGGCATGGCTACTGGGCCGGCAAGGAGGCGATGGTGCGCGACGCGGCCACCATGGTTCGGCTCTTGCGGAGCCGCCATCCCGGCCTGCCGCTTTATGTGATGGGGGCCTCCATGGGCGGCGCGGTGGCGATGAACCTCGCAGCAAGCCCCGATGCGCCGAAAATCGATGGGCTCATCCTTGCCGCGCCCGCGGTATGGGGCTGGCGCTCCATGAACCTTCTCTACCGCTCGGTGCTCTGGGCGGCGGCGCATGTCGCCCCGGACCGGCGTCTGACGGGGCAGGGGCTCGGCATCATGCCGTCGGACAATATCGAGATGTTGCGCGGTCTGGGACGGGACCCGCTCGTCATCAAGGAAACGAGCATTGCGACGGTCTACGGCCTTGTGGACCTGATGGACGGTGCCTATGAGGCGGCGCCAAAAATATCCGTGCCGGTCCTTTACCTCTATGGCGCGAAAGATCAGTTGGTGCCGCGTCCGCCCACGGCGCACGCCGTCGGGGCGCTCGCGGCGGACGATCCTGTCTTTTCCTTCCTATGCTTCGAACGCGGCTGGCATATGCTGCTGCGCGACAAGGAACGCGAGGTCGTGTGGAGCGACATATTGAGCTGGATCAAGGCGCCGGAACGCGCGGTCTCCTCGAATGAGGCGATGCGCAAGAGCTGTGGTCTCTTGTAGCGTTTCGGACAGATATTATCTTTGAAACGCGCAGCCGGTGCGACGTTTCGGCTGCCGTTTTCTTGCATTCAGGGCGAATGACAGGAGAAGAAAAATGGCGAAGGAAGTCAGCAAGAAGTCGGGCAAGACCCCTGCTTCCCAGTTCCCCAGCGATCCGTTCTCGGCCTTCCGCGAAGAGATGAGCTCCATGCTGGACCGTGCTTTCGGCCGCCCGCTCAACCTTTTCGACACGCCGTCGCTCGGGCATTTCGGCGCGGGCAGGATTACCCCCCAGATCGACATCCATGAATCGGAAAAGGAGTTCACGCTCTCCGCCGAACTGCCGGGGATGGACGAGAAGGATGTCGAACTCATCGTCGACAACGGAATGATGACCCTCAAGGGCGAGAAGAAATACGAAAAGCAAAGCGAAGAAGACAATGCCCGCGTCGTGGAGCGTCGCTATGGCAGCTTCGAGCGAAGCTTTACGTTGCCATCTTCAGTGGACGAAGAGAAAATCAGCGCCACCTTCGACAAAGGTGTGTTGAAAATAACGATGCCGAAGGGCAAAGACGGCAAGCCCAGGGGCCGCCACGTCGAGATCGGCAAAGGCTGATCAGTCAGACGCGCTTTCATCTTTTCGTGCCGTCCGCCGGAAGGGATTTTCCTGCGTTCCGGCGGGCGACGCCTCGTCGTCGCGATAGCGCATATTGAGATCGCGTTTCAATTCGAAGATCAGCCCCTCGACGCGGGGCAGGTGCGGCTTTTCAGCCTCCAGGACGGCCCGAAGCAACCGCGCTTTTAGCTGCGTGAGGTCGATCCCGGATTGCTCGATCGCATGAGGCGCGGCACTCGCCACGATGTCGACAAGCCTTTCGACCGAGTGGAGCCGTCCCCACAGATAATCGTTCTCTCGCGCCTTGCGGCTGAAAAAGGCGGCGAAATATCCCAGCTCACGGCCCATCAGCGTAGCCTGCGCGCCGCCCTGGCGAAGCGCGGTGGCATCCTCCGGACTGATACGGTCCACCAGGATCGTGTCGACATCGTCGAGGTTCTGCCATTTGTTGAGGGGCAGGGTGAGCACATCGAAAAAGGAGAAGCCGACATAGGATTCGACGAGTTCGTAGCGGCACGCAGGCTCCAGCCGCGCGGCGTCTCGCGCGAAGACCTCGTCGACATCCGTATCGATCTCGATCAGCTTGAGCGCCGGTCCGAGCCTTGCCATCAGCGTTTCGATTTCATGCGTCTCGGCAATGCCGTCGTCATAGATGGCGCGGCAGATGCGTTGCAGCTCCGGCATCCGCATGCGCGACGCGGCGACGGACTGGTACTCCTCCAGGCAGCCATAAAGCGAGGTCTTGAAGTTATCGAGGGCTTCGATGCCCGGTCCGTCGTCTTCGCTGTGCTTTTCGTAAAGTTCGTTGAGCCGGCGGATGACGAAGCGTAACCGGCGAATGCGGAAATTGATGTCGAAATCGCGCAGGAAGCGGACCCACGCGTCGCGCTTGGAGGGTGCGCTGTTCTCGCCGGGGATGGCGGTCCACTCAACGGGAAAGATTTCCTCATTGCCGGCCCATTGTTCCACCGTGCGCGCCAGCGCGAGCCTTTCATTGGGGTGGTGCACCGCGCCGCTCATCTCCGCCACCGCGTCGGTGATCTGGTCGAGAACGGATGCCACCTTCAGCTGGATATAGCCGTCATAGGAATAGCCGGCCTCCACCGCCGCGGCGACATTCGCGCGCTCGCGCATTTCCACCAGTTGATCCTTGGTCAGCCCTTCCGCTTCGGTTGCGCTGCCGAAGAGTGCTTTCACGCGGCGGGTCACATGCGGCCTGGCGGCGGCAACGATCTGGCGGTAGCGGCGCACCCGTTCGGAGAGTTCGTGGAGCGAGGCCAGTTCGTCGCGCACGGGCTGGTTGCGCGGAATTTCGGAGGCCGCGCCGATGATCGACTGGAAGAATCCGGGCGGTGCGCCGGCGCGTTCCACCTTGCCGCCCTTGGGGTCGGGGTCGATATAGACCATGCGCCGGTCGACCTCGCGATAGGCGGGGCGTCCGCGCACCGATGAGATCGCTTCCGCGAAGGGCTTGTTGTTGAGGACGCTGCCATCGATGAAGGATGCGTTTACCGGATCGACACCGGCTGCGATCAGTGGCTGAAAATTGCTCTGGATGAAGGCCTCGCGGGCGGGCCATTGCTGTTCGCGTTCGACCATCAGCTCGTCGATTTCGACGATACGCGCCGGGGGGAAGGCGCCGGGAAAGCACGAAGTCGCCCGCGCGCCGAAAATCAGCCCAGGCACGTGAGCCATGTCGAAATCGCTGCGCATTCCGCCGGTCGGGTAGTGGATATAGGAATATTTGAGCGCATGACGGTGTTCGCGCTCCTTGATCGAGACCGGATCATGCAGCGGGATGTACTGGCTGTAACCATGAAAGTCGGTGACGGAAACGATGAGGTCGAGCCTGTGCCCGGTGGGAATGAGCGAGGCATCCGGTGTCGCCGGCTCTCCCATCGCCTCGCAGGCATCCAGTAACATGCCGGTGAGAAGTTTGCCGGAGAAGGGCGGCTCGAACCAGCGCGACCGGGTGAAGAGCTGCAGTTTCTCCCGCATCTCGAATTCGGGGGCATACCGGGTCAGCCATTTGTCCGTGAAGCGCCAGAAGAAGGGCTTCATGAAGAGCTTGCTCCATGGCCCCGCAATATGCTCCTCGTCCATCAGCGCGGTGATGTCGGCCATTTCCAGCCACATCTTGCGGTGGCTGTCCATCGGCAGGTCATGTGCGATGGCACGGGCCAGCAGGACACCGTTGATGCCGCCTGCCGATGCCCCCGCGATCGTATCGACGAAAACGCGCAGATCGAGCGACTGGCCGATAGCCTGCAGCAATTCGAAATAGAGCGGCTCGGTATCGGTTTCGCGCGTCGTATCGGTGTTGATGTCCTGATAGCTCAGCGTCTGACGTTTTGCGTGGTCCGGCTCGCCGTGGAACATGGCCGAGGCGCGCAGGAGCTTTTGCACCTCCTTGGTGACGCCATGCATGTAGACCGCCAGCGATACGCCGCCATAACAGACCAGCGCCAGCCTGAGTTCTTTTTCCTTCATGGCCCCGAGTCGCCCCTTTTTCGCGCCGATTTGCGCCCCACTCTAATCGTCACAGGCCCGAGAGCCAAAAGGTGAACTGAGGCCGGGGGAGCGTCTGTCTTGAATAAACATTAGATATGCCTAATATGTTGGGCGTATCACTCTCGGGCAGGCACTCGACAATGGAACTTCTCACCCCGGACATGCTGGCCGTCTTTTCCGGCGTTCTGATCGGCCTCACGTTGGGCCTGATCGGCGGCGGCGGGTCGATTTTGGCCGTGCCGCTTCTTGTCTATGTGGTCGGAGTCGGCTCCACCCATCTGGCAATCGGCACGAGTGCGTTCGCCGTCGCGGTCAATGCCGCCTTCGGCCTTGCGATGCACGCGCGAGCGCACACCGTCAAATGGCCCTGTGCGAGCGTTTTTGCCGGGTCGGGCATCGCAGGCGCGGCGCTGGGCGCCTGGGCGGGCAAGATGGTCGATGGAGAGACATTGCTGGCGTTGTTCGGCCTGTTGATGATCGGCATCGGCGCGTCGATGTTCCTGCGCCGGTCCGATGGCGGCAATCCCGATGTGCATCTCGATACGGCCTCCGCGCCCCGCCTGCTGCCGCCTCTGGCGGGGGCCGGCCTGAGTGTCGGCGCGCTGTCCGGCTTTTTCGGCATAGGGGGCGGTTTCCTCATCGTGCCGGGCCTCATCACGGTCACCGCCATGCCGATCCTGAACGCGGTCGGCTCCTCGCTCGTCTCGGTGACGGTGTTCGGCCTCACCACCTCCACCAGCTATGCGCTGTCCGGCCTCGTGGATTGGCGGGTCGCCGCCTTCCTTATCGGCGGCGGGGCGGTGGGGGCGTTTCTGGGCCAGCGCCTTGCCGGGCGGCTCTCCGGCGAAAAGCAGCTTCTGTCGAAGATTTTTGCCGTCTTCGTAATCGTGGTCGGGCTCTATGTGACCGGACAAGGGGGCGCGGCTCTTCTCTGATACTGCGTGAAGGCGCCTTCGGCAGTCGGGTTGTCCGACCCTGAATTTAATGGCCTCCATTGACTTTGGCGCGCGCCGCTGACATTTATGTTGGCAATATCGGCGTGGAGAGGCTGGTCGGGGAGGAATTAATGGAAATCATTAAAAATGGACGGCATGCTCGATGGCGCGTGCGTATGCTGGTTCTCCCGGCCCTGTTGGCCGGATTGGTCCACGACGCGCCGGCATTGGCCGACACCAAACCGGGCAAGCCCAATATCGTCGTTCTGCTGGTCGACGATGCCGCGCTGATGGATTTCGGCGTTTATGGCGGAGAGGCGCACACACCCAATATCGATGCGTTGGCGGGCCGAGGGGCCTTGTTCACCCAGTACCGTTCGTCGCCGCTCTGCGCGCCGTCGCGCGCCATGCTGCTCACCGGCATGGACAATCACCGCAATGGCGTTGCGACCATTCCCGAAGTCATTCCGCCCGAGCAGGAGGGTAAGCCGGGCTACACGCTCTCGCTGGAACCGGGCGTTGCGACGCTGGCCGACTATCTGAAGGAGGCCGGCTATCGCACCTACATGACGGGCAAATGGCATCTGGGCAGCGGCGAGGGCGATCTGCCGGTGTCGCACGGCTTCGATCGTTCTTTCGCGCTCGATGCTTCGGGGGCGGACAATTGGGAAGACAAATCCTACATGCCCTTCTACGCAGAGGCCCCCTGGTTCGAGGACGGGAAGCCTGCCGCGCTTCCCGAGGATTTTTACTCGTCGAAATTCATCGTCGACAAGGCGATCAGCTATATCGACGAGGGCGATACCGCCGCGCCGTTCTTTGCCTATGTCGCCTTTCAGGCGATCCACATTCCCGTCCAGGCTCCGGCGGAATTCACCGAGAACTACGATGGTGTCTATGACGAGGGGTGGGAAGCCCTGCGCAAGGCCCGTCATGAGAAGGCCGTTGCGGAAGGTCTCGTGCCGAAAGGAGCGAAGCTCGCGCCCATGCCGAAAGGGTCGAGGCCCTGGAGCGCACTGAGCAAGGACGAGCAGAAGCTCTATGCCGCGCGCATGCAGGTCAATGCGGGCATGCTGGAGGCTATGGACTTCCATGTCGGGCGACTGATCGAGCACCTCAAGGCGAAGGGCGTCTACGACAATACGATCTTCGTCGTGACATCGGACAATGGTCCCGAACCCAGCCGCGGCGACGATAACTGGCAGCTCGCGCTCTGGATGAAGTTCAACGGCTATCACACCGGTATGAAGAATATCGGCGAGAGGGGCAGCTGGGGCTTTATCGGACCGGAATGGGCGAATGCCGCAGCATCGCCCAGCGACCTTTTCAAGTTCTATGCGGCGAGCGGCGGTGTCCGTGTCCCCTTCGTGATGGCCGGACCCGGCATTCCGCATGAACGCGTGCAGTCTTTCGCGATGGTGACCGATGTCGCGCCGACCCTGCTGGAGCTGGCAGGCATTGTGCCCGATGCGGCAGGCCGGCGATCCATGACCGGGCGCAGCCTCGTGCCGGTGCTGGAAGGTGCTGCGCCGCACACCTATGGGCCGGACGATCCGGCGGGGATCGAAGTGTCGGGCAATACGGGCTTCTATCTCGACGGCTACAAGATTACGCGCAACCTGCCGCCCATGGGCGATGGCAAATGGCGCCTCTACGATATCGGGGCGGACCCCGGCGAGACGACGGACCTCTCCGCCGCGCGGCCGGAGACGAAGCAAAGGCTGCTGGCGGCCTATGAAACCTATGCCCGGAAAATGGGCATTCTGGAGATGCCGAAAGGCTACAGTTCGACAGAGCAGCTCAATATCAACACACGCAAGAAAATCTTCGCTCATTATCCGTGGATTCCGGTCGTGCGCATCGTTCTGATCCTGCTGGTTCTCGCCGGAATATTGTGGGGCATACGGATCGTCGTTCTGCGCCGGCGAGCCGGAAGGTCGGCGCGATGAAGGTCTACGGTCTCAAGGTCTCCTATTTTACGGGTAAGCTCGAAAGCTATCTTCGTTACAAGGAGATCCCTTACGAGTTTTGCGCCATGACCGTCCGGGAGTTTACGCGCACCATTCCGCGCGAGACCGGCGCGATGCAGATGCCGGCTATCCAGCTCGATGACGGACGCTGGATGACGGATACGAGCCCGATCATCGACTGGTTCGAGACACAACATACCGAGTGTCCGATCCTGCCGGACGACGCGGTTCAGGCTTTTATCTGCCGCCTCATAGAGGACTATGCGGACGAGTGGATGTGGCGGTCTGCCATGCATTACCGCTGGAGCTATCCGGCGAATGCCAAATTGCTGGCCCGCCAGATATCCGACGATATGGGCGCAGGATTGCGCGTCCCGGGCTGGTTGATGCGTAACCGGACGGAAAAGCGCCAGTTCAACAATTTCGTTGTCGGAGACGGCGTGAACGACCGCACCCGCGCCAATGTCGAGCAGGGCTACAAGCACCTGTTGAAAATCCTGAACGACATTTTCGAGACGCGCCGCTATGTGCTGGGCGACAGGCCCACACTTGCCGATATCGGGCTCATGGGGCCGCTCCTGCGGCATTTCTCGATGGACCCGACACCCGCCATCATCATGCGCGAGACAGCGCCCGGCGTGATGGCCTGGGTCTATCGCGTATGGAATGCGCGCGCCTCGCGTGAACACGGCGATTTGGTGACCGACATTCCAGCCGACCTTCTGCCGCTGCTGAAGGAAATCGGCGAAACGCATCTGGAAGCCCTTTGCGCCAATGCCGAAGCCTTTGCCGAAGGGCGGGAGCGCTACGACGTCGACATTCAGGGCGCGCCCTATACCGGCCTCCCGGTGTCGCACTATCGCGTCTGGTGCCTGGAAATACTGCAGAAGCGTTTCAAGGCGCTGGACGACAACGCGTGCTCTCGCCTGTCCAGGGTGTTGGAAGAGCAGGGATGTCTGGAGCCGCTTCTGAGACGTGCCGACCTGCAGAGCGGCTACGACCCGGAAGGCAAAATACCCTTCGGCCAATCGTCGCTCCCCGTGTTCAAGGAGATCAGGAGCTAGGCCGGAGCCGCGAGACGATACGGCGAAGCGTTGTCAGGCGACGAGGAAGCGGGCAGTCTGTCCCCGAATTTGGGGAATTTGTATGTCTTTACACAAGAAGCTTGCCTGGGCGCTGGGCTATGAGCTGCGCCGTATCCGCAAGGGCAATACCCATGCGGCTCTGACCGAACGCCTGATCCGGGATTGCCGGCCGGACGTGATTCTCGATGTCGGGGCCAATACCGGGCAGTTCGGCGAAGCAACGCTCTCGCTTCGGCGGGATGCCCGTCTGGTGTCCTTCGAGCCGCTTTCCGGGGCGCACGCGGAGCTAGCGGAGAAGGCAAAAGCCTATCCGCACTGGAAGGTCGCCCCGCGCATGGCAATTGGTGCGGAAGAGGGCGAGGCGGAGATCAATATTTCCGAGTTCTCCCAATCCTCGTCGATCATGGCCAATACAAGCCGCAATCTTTCCGCCTTTCCCATGGTCCGCAGCACCGGCACGGAAAAGGTCGCCGTGCATCGGCTGGACAGCATCGCAAAGGATTATGTGCAGCCCGGAGAGCGGATTTACCTGAAATCCGACACGCAAGGCTATGAGAAGAAGGTGCTGGAGGGCGCAACTGGCATCTGGGAGAGCATCGTCGGTCTCCAGATGGAGCTGCAGACGGTAGAGCTTTATGAAGGCTCGCCGCTGATGGACGAGATGCTTGAATACACGCTCTCGCGGGGCCTGAGGCTCTATGGCCTCGCCAATGGCGCCCGCGACGCACAGACGCGCGAACTGGTCGAGTTCGACGCCTACTTCATTCGGGTATGAAGAGAAATGGTGGGCGGTACTGGATTCGAACCAGTGACCCCAGCGATGTGAACACTGTGCTCTACCAACTGAGCTAACCGCCCACGCGGGTCGCGGGGGCTCCCCCGCGCCGGGAGCCCGTCTATAAGGCTTTGAGAGTCCCGAAGTCAAGCCACCATGGCCTTGTCGGGGCCGCTTTGCCGGACACCACCCTTTTTCCGGCCCGCATGAAGCCGTATCCTTTCGCCAACAGGGAGGAGAAACCATGACGGAGGAGACGACAGCCCCTAAAACGGGCGAAAACGGCAGCGGTTCGACCCTGAAGACTGTCGGATTGCTGATGCGGCTCGCCGGACGGCATATCGCGCGGGCCATGAATCCGGACGCCTCGTTCCCGGTGGATGCGGGGCATTTCGAAACGGGCATGAAGGCGCTTTTGGCCAGCGTATCCGAAGAAGCAGGCGTGAAGGAGGTCCGCTTCATCGCGCTGGGCGGAGATACGGAATGGGTGTCTTCCGGCTTCGAGGTCGCAGAGGGCGAGGAAATCACCATCATCGGCGCAGGCACGATCTGGGCGTCGAAGCTGATCGATCTGCGCTTCGGCCCGCGTGTCGGCATCTGGCTCAAAATCGGCGAGCAAGGTCGCATCTTCAAGGCGCCGTCTGAAGCCTCGACCATCCGCGCCCCGGCTTCCGGGAAACTCATGCTCGCGGCGAAACCGCCCGGTGAATGGGCGGACGAACAAGGCCGCTTCGATCCCGACTATCCGCGCAACGACGTTAGCGGTGCGTTCCGTCTATGTGTGCTCAGCTGGAAAAATGGCGCCGCCTCGGGGTTGGACAAGCTGGCCGAAGAGGCGGGAGACCATGAAGGCGAGGCCCCGGTGCTGGTGCGCAAGGCGCATGACCAGCTGAAAGCGCCCGTTCCGGCCCCTGAAGGCTGGCACTATCTCTGGCGGCTGGGCGATGGTGAAATCTATCGCGACGCTGGTGAGGGCGATGCGCGCCACATCTGCTGCGAGACGCATGAGGATGTCGGCATTCTGCAATTTCCGGCGGATTTTCCGTTGACCGACAAGACGCGGCTCAAATGGCGCTGGAAAGCGGATGCCCTGCCCAGTGACCTGGCCGAGGACGTGCAGCCGACCCATGACTATCTGTCGATCGCAGTGGAGTTCGAGAACGGGCAGGACCTGACCTATATGTGGTCGAGCCGGTTGCCTGAGGGGACCATTTTCCGTTGCCCGCTTCCCTGGTGGGACAAGCGGGAGACGCATTGGGTCGTCCGTTCCGACAAGTCGAAACTCGGTCAGTGGCTGGAGGAAGAGCAGAGCCTGCGTCCCGATTACGCAAAAGCGGTGGGCGAGCCGCCTGCGCGCATCGTGCGCGTCTGGCTCATCGCGGTGAGCGTTTTCCAGCACGGTACCGGCCGGTGCGAATTCGCCGACATCGAACTGACGGATGGCGAAAACACGCTGAAAATTCTGTAGGCGGGAAATCCCTAGCGCGAGAAATGACGCGGCAGCACCGCTTCCAGCGCATTGGGAAACTCGTTGAAGTGACTGATGAGATAGTCCGCACCGAGTTCCTCGAGCCCGACGCGCCGATAGCCGAAATCCACGCAGATGCATGGAATTTCGGCATTTTTCGCGGCAGCTGTGTCGGTCTCGCTGTCTCCCACCATCACGGCGTGAATTGGTTCGACCTGGAGCTGGCGCAGCGCCTCGAAGAGGTGTTCGGGATCGGGTTTTTTCACCGGCAGCGTGTCGCCTCCGATCACGACCGGAAAGAAATGATCGATTTCGAGCACCTGCAGCAATTCCCGCGAAAGGTGCTCCACCTTGTTGGTGCAGACGGCAAGCCCCGCGCCCTGTTCGGAAAGCTCTTCCAGCAGCTCCCGCACGCCGGGCCAGAGTTTCGTATGGTCGGCGATATGGTCGGCGTAATAATCGAGAAACTCCTCGAAAAGCTGGTCCAGCAGCGCGTCCGAAGCCGGTTCGCCGGTTTCCCGAAACCCGCGATCCATGAGAAGCCGTGCGCCGCCGCCCACCAGATGGCGCACCCGCGTATCCGGAATACGGTCGCGGCCATGGCGTGTTAGCACCACATTCATTGTTTCGCACAAATCCGCGGCGGTATCGGCCAGCGTACCGTCCAGGTCGAAAAGAAGGGCAGGGCGTTCGGGCATCGTCTCTCTCGAATTTTGCGTGCCGCTCTGTCGCACGGGAAGGCCCGGTGGGCAAGCTGCCCATGAAATCGGTGCATTTTTTCCTTCCCTTGGGCGCGCCGGGCGGCGACACTTTATCCATGTTGATCGCCTCGCGATATCAGGCCCGTATGGCCGAGCCGGGGCGGGACGAGGACATTCTCGCCCGTCTGAAGATCGCGTGCTGGCGGGAATCCTACGACCAGCTTCTCCCCGCCGACATTCTGAAGGGTATGAGCCTTGAGCGCACCCGCTCGACATGGCGGCATTCATTACAGCATGGCATCGCCTGGATCGCCGAGCAGGGCGGTGCGCCCGTCGGTTTCGGCCATATGCGCAGCGATGAAGTAACGATGCTTTATGTGCTGTCGAGCGATCAGGGCCACGGTCTCGGCTGCGAATTGCTGCTGAACCTTTTCGAGGAGATCGCCTGTTTCGGCCATCGCAAGGCGCATCTCTGGGTATTGGCGGAAAACCACAAGGCGCGCCGCTTCTATGCGCGTATGGGCGGCACGGCGGACGCTCGCCGCTCGGTCGGCTTCGCGAACCATCCCGACATCATGGAAGTCCGCTACAATTTCGATATTGGCGGATAGCTGCTAGTCGGCGGCCTTGTTGAGGCCTTCCTGCGTCCACTCGCCAAGCCCCCGCAATGTCTGCTCGTAACAGGTGAGCGCGTTGGTCAGGACATTCTCCTGCCAGCTTCGGCGGCGCGGCGCATAATCGTCGCGGATTTCCTCGAAATAGCCTTCGGCCTCCGGCGCATCGAAGCTGCCCTCGAAGCGCAGCCAGCGCTCCAGCATGGACACGCGCATCGCTTTCGCCGGATCGTTCTTGAGGCGGGCGGAGCGGAATTCGATCACGGCGCCCGTGACGCTCGCATGCGGGGCCACCATTTCTTCGAGGCCCCAGAAAAGAATGCCCCGCCTTGTCGGGCGCTTCGAGCCCCACATGCGTTCGATCGTCTTCGGGTCAAGCGAGTTCGGTCCCCACCAGCGTTTGGCGCGATCAAGCGCCGCGCTGCCGGGGCGCGAAAAGCACAGATGGATAAGGTCCCCGTCACCGGCCGGGCCGGAATGCCAGTCGATGAACCCGATGCGCGGCGCATGGGCCAGCTCGCGGGCGACGATCTCCCGGATGACGAGATTGGACCATTCGGGAGCGGTGCCGCCGAAATGATAGCCGTCGGGATGGGTGTACTGTCCCCGGCTCAACGCGTCTTCGAGCGCCCATTGCCCGTGCCGGTCGATAAAGCGCGCACCGGCCATGAGCATCTTGTGGATCGCGTCCTCGTCGATCCGTTTCGGGCAAAGCGAAGGATGCAGTTCCGCGTAAAGCGGATTTTCCGGATGGGGCTGGCTGTGGTCGAGAAAATTGCGGTTCAGATCGACATTGTTCTCGGTACAGCGAAGCCCCCAGGCGAAGCCGAACGGGTTGACCGCATGCAGCATGAGCATGGCGACGCCGGGCGGTAACGAGGCGGCGCCCCCCTCGCGGATCCAGGCGATCTGCGCGGCCGAGCCGCCAAACCCCTCGGCGCCATGCGTGCCGCAGGTGTTGAGAAGTACCGTCGAGGCATCCGCCGGGCCGAACCAGGCACTGTCCAGATGAAGCTCATGGCCCAATGGACCGCGGGCCAATGGATTTTCATAACTGGCAATCCGCGCGCCCGCTTCCCCCGCCACGGCAAGAAACCGGCGCCGGGCCTGAAGATAGGTTTCGGAAAAACAGCTTTCGGGGGTAATCCTCACCTCGATGCCGCCCCTTTCCGCTTTCGCCGCGGGAGTGTTAACAATGCTCTGTCCGCATCGCTGCGGCGCAGATTTCGAACGAGTTTTAATCTTATCTGACGCGCATCACGGCGGAAACGATAGAAAGTGGCCCTGCCGGGCCCGCCCAATTGGAGAATCCCCCATGACTGCCTCCAAGTCGCTTCCCGATTGCCTGAAAGACCGGGCGCTGCTGAAGGACCGTTGTTTCATCGATGGCGAGTGGATTGGCGCGGATGGCGCGACGATCGACGTGACGAACCCTGCGACAGGCGATCTGATCGCCAAAGTCCCCTCGCTCGGCGTGAACGATGTCCGCCGGGCGGTCGATGCCGCGGAGAAGGCGCAGAAGGACTGGGCCGCCCGCCCGGCCAAGGAGCGCGCCGCGATCCTGCGCAAGTGGTTCGATCTCATCATGGCCAACCAGGACGATCTGGGCGCCATCATGACGGCCGAGCAGGGCAAGCCGCTGACGGAAGCCAAGGGTGAGGTCGCCTATGCGGCATCCTTCATCGAGTATTATTCCGAAGAGGCCAAACGCATTTACGGCTCCATCGTGCCCGCGCCGACGACGGACCGCCGCATCGTGGTGCTGAAACAGCCCATCGGGGTGTGCGCGGCCATCACGCCGTGGAACTTCCCGGCGGCGATGATCACGCGAAAGGCGGGCCCCGCGCTCGCAGCGGGCTGCGCCATGGTGGTGAAGCCTGCCAGCGCGACGCCGCTTTCCGCCTTCGCCCTGGCGGAGCTTGCGGACCGCGCCGGGTTGCCCAAAGGCCTGCTCTCGGTCATCACCGGCAAGGCTGGCGAACTTGGCACGGAAATGACCACCAATGCCAAGATCCGGAAGGTGACCTTCACCGGCTCGACGGAGATCGGCAAGAAGCTGATGGAACAGTCCGCATCCACGGTGAAGAAGGTCGCGCTGGAGCTTGGCGGCAATGCGCCCTTCATCGTCTTCGACGACGCCGATATCGATGCGGCGGTGGAGGGGGCGCTTGCCTCCAAATATCGCAATACCGGCCAGACCTGTATCTGCACCAATCGCTTCCTCGTGCATGACAAGGTCTATGACAGCTTTGTCGAAAAGCTGGGGAAGAAGGTGTCGGAACTGAAAGTTGGAGACGGCTTCGAGGACGGCGTGGCGCAAGGCCCGCTGATCGACGAGGCGGGCGTGGGAAAGGTCGAGGAACATCTGGCCGACGCCACCTCCAAGGGCGCGCGTATCGTTACCGGTGGCAAGCGGCATGAGCTGGGCGGTACGTTCTTCCAGCCCACGGTGATCGCCGATGCGACGCCGGAGATGCTCGTCGCGCAGGAAGAGACATTCGGGCCGCTCGCGCCGGTCTTCCGGTTCAAGACGGAAGAAGAGGCCATCAAAATGGGGAACGACACCCCCTTCGGCCTTGCCTCCTATTTCTACAGCCGCGATGTCGCGCGGTGCTGGCGAGTGGCGGAGGCGCTGGAATACGGTCTTGTGGGCGTCAATGCGGGCCTCATTTCAACCGAGGTGGCGCCCTTCGGAGGCTACAAGGAGTCCGGGCTCGGCCGTGAAGGTGGGCCCTGGGGCATCGAGGAATTCCTGGAAACGAAATATGTCGCAATGGCGGGGCTTTGAGCGATGAGTTCGAATGAGCAGAAGAAGAATGCGGCGGTGAAGGCGGCGAGCTTTATCGAAAACGGCATGAAGCTCGGCCTCGGCACGGGCTCCACGGCGGAATATTTCGTCCAGGCGCTGGGCGCGCGCGTGGCCGAAGGGCTCGACATTGTCGGCGTGCCGACCTCCGAGCGCACCCGCGCCATGGCGGAGACGCTGGGCATTCCGCTCACCAATCTCGACGACACGCCGCATCTCGATATCACCATCGACGGGGCGGATGAGCTCGATAGCAAGCTGCGTCTCATCAAGGGCGGCGGCGGCGCGCTCCTGCGCGAGAAGATCGTGGCGACCGCCTCGGATCGCATGATCGTGATCGCGGATGTCTCGAAGGTGGTCGGAACGCTGGGCGCCTTTCCGCTGCCGGTGGAAGTTATCCCCTTCGGCTCGACGGCGACGGTGCAAAAGATGGCAGATGTGGCAAGGGAACATGGTTGCGAGGGCGAAATCCGACTGCGGGCGGACGAGTTCGGCGAGCCGTTCTTCACCGATTCCGAGAATTTCATCTTCGACTGCCATTTCGGCAGCATTCCCGACCCGGATGGACTGGCCGCGGCGCTGAACAAGATCGCAGGCGTGGTCGATAACGGATTGTTTATCGGAATTTGTTCCTTCGCCATTGTCGGAACGGACCAGGGTACCGACATAATCGGGCAGTAACCCGCCCGGCGAGGCAGGGTCCCTCATGGCTGGCGTCGCATGCACGCAGCCAACTCAAGAATATTTGGCGATCGGGAGCGGCTGATGACGCAGTATGACTATGACCTCTTTGTGATCGGAGCCGGTTCCGGCGGTGTGCGCGCCAGCCGCATTGCTGCGAGCTATGGCGCGAAAGTGGCGGTGGCCGAGGAATATCGCGTCGGCGGCACCTGCGTCATTCGCGGCTGCGTACCGAAGAAGCTCTTCGTCTATGCCAGCCATTTTGCCGAGGAGTTCGAGGAAGCGGCGGGCTTCGGCTGGCAGGTCGGCGAGGCGCGTTTCGACTGGAAGACGCTGCTTGCCAACAAGGATCGCGAGATCGACCGGCTGAACGGTATTTACATCCGCAACCTGAACAATGCGGGCGTGGAGATCATCGAAAGCCGCGCTGTGCTGAAGGATGCGCATACCGTTTATCTCGCGGGCGAAGATCGCGACGTGACGGCGGAGCGTATTCTGATCGCCGTCGGTGCCACGCCCTACCTGCCGGATATTCCCGGCATCGAATATGCGATCAGTTCCAACGAAGCCTTCCATCTGGAAGAACTGCCCAAGCGTATCGTGGTCGCTGGCGGCGGATATATCGCTGTCGAATTCGCAGGCATCTTCAACGGGCTCGGTGTCGACGTGATGCAGCTTTATCGCGGTCGCCTCTTCATGCGGGGATTCGACGACGACTTGCGCGACACGCTGGCCGAGGAAATGCGCAAGAAGGGCGTCGACCTGCGCATGGATTGCGACATCACCGCAATCGAGAAGCAGGATAATGGCGAGCTTCACCTGAAGCTTTCCAATGGCGACACGATCCACACCGATGCGGTGATGTATGCGACCGGCCGCGTGCCAAAGACCGAGGGGCTGGGCCTCGACCGGGCAGGCGTGAAGCTCGGCGACAATGGCGAGATCCTGGTCGACGAATATTCGCAGACCAGTGTCGAGAGCATCTACGCGGTGGGCGACGTGACGGACCGCGCGGCGCTGACGCCGGTCGCGATCCGCGAAGGCCAGGCATTCGCCGAAACCATCTATGCGGACAAGCCGCTCACGGTCGACCACTCGATCATCCCGACCGCCGTCTTCTCCCAGCCGGAACTGGGCACGGTCGGCCTGACGGAGACCGAGGCCCGCAAGGCTCATGGCGAAGTCGATATCTACAAGACGAGCTTCCGCCCCATGAAAGGCACGCTGTCCGGCAGCGAGGAAAAGACCTTCATGAAGCTCATCGTGCATCCGGAAACGGACAAGGTGCTGGGCGTTCACATCATCGGCCCGGCCTCGGGCGAGATGATCCAGACGCTCGGCATCGCCGTCTCCATGGGCGCGACCAAGGCCCAGTTCGATGCGACCATCGCGGTCCATCCCACGGCGGCGGAGGAGCTTGTGACGATGAAGCAGAAATGGGTCCCGCCGGCCCAGGCGGCGGAGTGAGGCGACGGAGTGACGCGTCCGCCGGGGCGGCGGAGTTAACTCTCTGCTTTAAATAGGCTATTTCGCGCCAGTCATATCAAGGGCTTGGGGTTCCTTTTAGAGCCCTTGTGGACTATATATCCGCCTTCCATATGAAAACGGGGCGCTTTCCGGATAAAACGGCGGGAAGCCGCGCATTTTCGCGTTTTGGAGATTGGATCGATGGCGGATCATTGGACACCGCATAGCTGGCGCGCGAAGCCGGCGAAGCATATTCCGGACTATCCGGATAAAATGGAACTCAATGCCGTGGAGCAGCGTCTGCGCTCCTATCCGCCGCTCGTGTTTGCAGGTGAGGCGCGCAAGCTGAAGGCCGAGCTGGCCGAAGTGTGCGAGGGACGTGCTTTTCTGCTGCAGGGTGGCGATTGCGCGGAGAGCTTCGCCGAATTTTCAGCCGACAATATTCGTGACACCTTCCGTGTGCTGTTGCAGATGGCGGTGGTGCTGACCTATGCCGCCGCCTCGCCGGTGGTGAAGGTGGGCCGCATTGCGGGCCAGTTCGCCAAGCCCCGTTCCTCGCCCACCGAGACGCAGGGCGATGTGACGCTGCCGAGCTATCTGGGCGACAACATCAACGGGATCGACTTCAACGAAGCCTCGCGCATTCCGGATCCCGATCGCCTGCTGCGTGCCTATAGCCAGTCGGCCTCGACGCTGAACCTGCTGCGCGCCTTCGCGACGGGCGGTTATGCCGATCTCGATTTCGTGCATCGCTGGAATCTGGGCTTCGTCGAGCAGACGCCGGAAAGCGCGCGCTATGAGGAGCTGGCGAACCGTATTTCCGAGACGCTGGACTTCATGAAGG
>CAYSVF010000005.1:0-20348 GCA_964434415.1 uncultured Parvibaculum sp. | reverse complement strand
GGGGCGGCTGGGAGGCATCGGCAAGGCGGGCCGGTTTCGCCGGATCGAGGCTTACCCAGATATAGGGCCGCTTGCGGGACTGTTTCTTCACCCAGGTGTAGGGCGTGTCCTTCCAGGGTTCGATCTTCCAGGTCTTGTTGTCGAGAACGACATCGCCCCTGTCGGTGGCGACGACGAGCACGGCGTGGCCGGCGCCATTCCATTCGCGGACGACGGCGATGCTCAGCGCATCGGCGGGCCAGCCGCGTTTTTCGAGCATCTTCTGCTTGAGAAGCGCGAGGTCTTCGCAATCTCCGCCGATTTTCGGGTCTGCGACGGTCCACCATTCGGAGCGTCCGAAAAGCTGGCGGTCCTCATATTCCGGGACGTTCTGGTTGACCCAATCGTTGACCTTGTTGAGTTCGGTCCATTTCTGCGCATCCATCGCAATGTCGCGGGGCGCATCGGTGCCGCCTTCGCATGCCTTCGGGTCGCGCAGGCAAAAGCCGATATATCCGTAGGGCGGCATCACCTGCCGTCCGTCCGGCATCCTGGCCGAGGCCAGCTGAATGCCGGATGCGCTATCGCCTGTAACGAAGGTCTTTCCCGTTGCAAATGAATCTTCCGGTGCCTGACAACCACCCAGCGTCAGGCACATCCCCGCCATCGCGGCGAGATATTTCCACCACACCATTTTCTATGCCCAATCTCTTGCCCGCCTAGCGGACGGTAAGGAGCCCCTTCTGGGCTCCCCTTGATGGGCATATTGCGTATGAGAGGTTTGACGGCGTTTAACCGGTGCGAGGCGGTTTAAGGCAAATGAGAAGCGTGTTTTAGGAACAGTCGATTCAAATTTTATCTAGTCGATTTTTAATCGAATTTCGCGTTTCGGAAGGAGATGAATATCCCGAAATTACGGTGACTTAGCTTGCAGCCGACCGCCTATTTCGTGGGTAAACAACGCCCTAAATCCATATTTCGTTAGGAAATGCCGCCGCCGAAAAATTTTCATGAGCCCTCGTTTTTTTTTCGAAGGCGTCCCGCATGGGCGGGGAGCGGCGGCGTTCAGGGGCCGGGAAAGACGAAAGCCCCGCCTTGAAGGGCGGGGCTCGAAGCAGATCCGGAAAAGGCGAGGGGCGTGGCGAAAGGTCAGCCGAACGGCCTGGACAGCGCCGATGCGTGTTCCGGCACGTCGGTGAACTGGATGCCGATACCCTCTTCGGTATGACGGACGATGCGGCCCTTCATCCGGCCGAGCATGACCGGGGTGCCGATGGGCGGCCGGTTCTGGATTTCCACCTGGGCACCGCCAAGGGACATATCGATGATCCGGCATTCGATGGGCTGCGCGCCGTCGATCTGGAGCATCGACCTCGTGTCGACGCCGGCTTCGCCGGCGGCATAGCGCTGGAAGGTCCGGCGGCTGGTCGCGGCATCGCCGTCGCCGCGCGCATAGGAGGCGAGACGTTCCTGAATGCGTTCGCGACGCGGGCCGTTGATGACGGTTTCGATGGCGAATCCGCCTTCGAATGTCCGCACGACATTGCCCTCGAAGCGGCCGAAATTGTCGAGATAGATGATGACCCGGTCTCCCGGCTGCGCGTCATAGTCTGAGGAGATGCCAAGTCCGCCGAGCGACATATCGCGCAGCGTACATTGGTGCTCGGTTCCGTCCGGCGCAAGAAAACGGCCTTTCGCCTCGATGGCGACGCGCTCATAGCGGCGGCGTTCTTCGTGTGCTTCAGTGGCCATGTCCAAACCGAATGTTCCGGAATCGAGGGGTTTGCTCAGGTTCAATAATAGAGGGGTCAGCGTTAACAAAGCACTACATATGAAGTGTTCAAAACTGGTAATCCGTCCGATGCGGAGGCACAATTTGCATTGTCGAAAGACGCAGGGGCTTTCGGCAAACTGCCCATATGAGACGGGAATTTCAAAATTGACGCTTGCGTCAGCTTGGGCGATTCCGGAATATCGGGCCAAGCCCGACCCCGGACCGGCTGTAACCGGCCGTCAGGGACGGGGTCTTCAACTACGCGAATGCCGCGGACACCGGAACAACCGGGCCTGCCGCGCGGACGGCAGGTATCCACGAAGGGCCCTCGATGGCCTCCCCCCGGCGACAACAGGGACAGGAAACGATGAGTAAGTACGATTACATCATTATCGGCGCGGGCAGCGCAGGCTGTGTGCTGGCTGCAAGGCTGACCGAAAACCCCAACAACAAGGTTCTGCTGCTGGAGGCCGGCGGCAAGGACAAGAACATGATGATCCACATGCCCGCCGGTGTGGGGTCGCTGATCGGTGGCGAAAAGGAAAACTGGTACTACTACACCGAAGAGCAGAAGCACCTGAACAACCGCAAGCTGTTCTGGCCGCGCGGCAAGGTGCTGGGCGGGTCTTCCTCCATCAACGGCATGATCTATATCCGCGGCCATGGGCGCGATTACGATATGTGGCGCCAGATGGGGCTCGAAGGCTGGGGGTTTGCCGATGTGCTTCCCTATTTCCGCCGCTCCGAAGGCAATGAAAACGGCAACAGCGCCTTTCATGGCGGCGAGGGGCCGCTCGGCGTTTCCAATTCGCGCAAGACCAATGTGCTGTTCGACGCCTTCGTGGAGGCGGGCAAGCAGGCAGGTTATCCCTATACGGACGACTTCAACGGTCCGCAGCAGGAAGGCGTGGGGCCTTATCAGCACACCATCAAGAACGGCCAGCGCTGCAGCGCCGCCAAGGGGTATCTCGTACCGGCGCTCGACCGACCGAACCTGACGGTGGAAACCGAAGCGCTGACCAATCGTATCCTGTTCGAAGGCAAGCGCGCCATCGGCGTCGAATACACGCAGAAGGGTCAGGTGAAGACCGCGCATGCGGAGGCGGAAGTGCTGCTGTCGGGCGGCGCCGTCAATTCGCCCCAGGTGCTGATGCTGTCGGGCGTGGGCAAGAGCGACTATCTGTCGAAGTTCGGCATCCAGACGGTCGCCGATCTGCCAGGCGTCGGACAGAACATGCAGGACCATCTGGACTGCACGGTCATTTACGAATGCTCGCAGCCCATTACGCTGCATTCCATGTCGAACCCGCTGCGCATGCTGATGGCGGGTATGCAGTACACCTTCTTCAAATCGGGTGTCGCAACGTCGAACGGGCTTGAATCCGGCGCCTTCCTGAAGACGCGTCCGGAACTGGAAATCCCAGATGTGCAGATCCATTTCGTGGCGGCCATGATGCGCGACCATGCGCGTCAGCAGTCCGACCGGCATGGCTTTACCGTCCATGTCTGCCAGCTTCGTCCGGAAAGCCGCGGCTATATCGGCCTGCACTCGGCCAATCCGGCCGATCATGCGCTGATCCAGCCCAACTATCTGGAATCGGAAAACGACCTGCGCGTGATGCGCGACGGTACGCGCATGGTGCGCAACATTCTGGAACAGCCCGCCATGGACGCCTATCGCGGTCCGGAATTCTGGCCGGGCGCCGACAAGCAGTCCGATGCCGAAATCGATGGCTGGATCCGGGACACGGCCGAAACCATCTATCACCCCGTCGGCACAGCCAAGATGGGCCATGACGAGATGGCGGTGGTGGATGAACGCTGCCGCGTGCACGGGCTGGAAGGCCTGCGCGTGATCGACGCTTCGGTCATGCCGACGCTGGTGGGCGGCAATACCAATGCGCCGACCATCATGATCGCGGAGAAGATTTCCGACGACATTCTCGGCAAGAAGCCGCTGCCGCCGGAAGATGTGACCATCGCGGAAGACCGCGTGGGCTCGGCTGCCTGAGCAGGCCGGGACCGCTGACATGACGAAGGGCCGGTGCGATGCACCGGCCCTTTTCGTTTGCGCGAGCGGAAATGCCGTCAGGCGCTTTCCTGACCGCCCTTCACGAGGCGGAGATAGCTGCGCTCGGCACGAAGCGGCGGACGCTGGGCCATCTGGTTGCCGAAGGGAACAGTGCGGGCCGGCGGGCGCTGGCGCAGAATGCGGCGCGCTGCGACCTGGGCCGGGCGTTCGCTCTTCGGCATCAATTCGGGATCCTTGAGCTGCACCCTGTCGATCCACTGGCGCGACAGAAGCCTGTCGCCGATCCAGGACACGTCGTCCAGCGGCACGATCGCGCCAAGGACGCGGGTAATGGCGCCGTTTTCATGGGCGAGCGGCATCAGGATCATTTCGAAAGTGACTTCGGCACCGTCAGCGGTGGTCGCGGTGTATTCGACCATGGCGATGCTGGCATTGCGGATGACCTCGTTCAGCGTATTGCGCATCGTTTCGGCGCAGTCGTCGGACCAGGTGGCGAGCATGTCATGCCCACGGAATTCCATGCCGTAGATATTGCAGAGGCCCGTGCCCGCAAGGCGGAAGGGATAGCTGTCTTCCGCGCGGCGCTCGAGAATGAACACATAGGGAAGAAGGCGGCGGATGTCGCCCGGGTCGATCTCGCTGCGGCGCGGGGCCGGGCGGCCGGCCCGGATCGCGTTCCAGTAATCGAACAGCGTCTGCGTGATCTTGTGTTTCATTCTCGTGCCCCCGGCGATCCGATTGCCTTTTTTCGAATGCCACCCGTGCCGTTTCTGAACGGGACCGGCGCATTCGCCTGACTTGCCCCGTTAAGAGCAGAAAGCGTGCCAGACATTAATGGCGTCCCGACGACGGCCAGCGATTTTTGGGAGGTGTTTCGATTTTATTTTTGAAATCAATTGGTTGGCGGGTTCCTCAAGCCCGGCGGGCTGAGACGAAATTCTTAATGGCGCGGCGGGCGGGATGTGGCCGCGGCTTGAAAAAGTTAATGTTTCCGTTTGATTTGCGTATTTCTGCGGCGGCAGGACGGCTTTCCGGCATGGAAAACGCCGCACGGCATGGCATCTGCATTTAGGTGGGCACGGTGTCCCGAAGGGGCCCCAAGCGACCCGAAACGGGTCGGCTCAAGGTGCAGGAGTAGCGATATGAAACAGACAACGAAGTATCTCTCGGCAAGCGCGATCGCGCTGGCCGCCGGTACGTTCTTTTATGCGATGGGCGGTGCGACCACGGCTCAGGCCTGCGGCGGCGGTTGCGAACCCCCTCCGCCGCCTCCGGTGGACGATTGCGGCTGCGATGATGGCGGCGGCGGTGGCGGCCATGGGGGCGGTCACGGCCATGGCGGCGGTGGCAACTGGAACCACAACTCAAACTGGAATCAGAACAATAACCAGAACAACAACTGGAACCAGAACAACAATCAAAACAACAATCAGAACACGAACAACAATACGAACAACAACAATGTCGATGTGAACAATCAGAATACCGTCAACAACAACGTGAATGTGAATGTCGACCTGTCGAACCAGTTCTCGGGTTCGGCGACGGCTTCGGCCAGCGCGTCTTCGGCCGCGAATACCTTTGCCAACGCGCAGGCGGCGTCCAAGGCGACCTCCGCGGGCATTCGCTCCTCGGTGTTCGGCGATGAAAAGCGCGGCGCGGGCGGCTCGGTCATCCATGCGCCCAAGCCGATCACAACGATGGGGCCGATCCCCGTCTTCGTGGCGCAGAAGTTCACGCGCAAGCCCGTGCGGGGCATCTGCACAGACGCCAAGGGCATGGAAGAAGCCGCGAAGCTTCTCGTGCCGGGGCCGGATGTCGATGTGACGAAGGGCCGTGGCGAGCTGATGTCCTGCCTTTCCGGCGAGACGCTGGTCGTCACCATCGGGTCGCTGGTGGAAGGCGAGGGGCATGACCAGGCCGACTATACCGGCGGTTATGTGATCACCTGCGGCGAAGGCGAGACGCTTCACTATGGCGATGGCGGGCGGCTTGCCTGCGGCGCTTCGACCCGTCACCTCGCGGGCGGCAAATATGCAACGTCGTTCCGGGGCAAGGCGCATTTCGCCCAGCTCTGGCTGACCCGTGGCGGCCATGGCCGCTATGAGGCCATGGAAACGACCTATGCCGGTCCGATGAGCTATTCCGGCGGCGTCGGCTACTAGCTAAAACGCGCGACTGCACCTCGTGCGTGGGGAGAGCTTCGGCTCTCCCCTTTTTTGCGTCTAGAGTATGCCTCCAGGCAGAGAGGAGGCCCATCCCATGAAGGTCAAACGCATCGTTGCCAATATCGCGGCGGAGGATGTCGCCGCAGCAAAGCGCTTCTATGGGGAGGCGCTGGGGCTCGACATGCTGATGGATATGGGATGGATCGCAACCTATGGCTCGGACGAGCGCATGAGCGTGCAGCTCTCCGTCATGTCGGAGGGTGGGTCGGGCACGGCGGTGCCGGATATATCTGTTGAGGTGGACGATCTCAAGGAAGCGCAGGCGCGGCTCTCGCGCGCAGGCTTCGAGCCGGAATACGGTCCGGTGGACGAGCCTTGGGGCGTCAGGCGCTTCTATGTGCGCGACCCGTTCGGCCGGCTCGTCAATGTGCTGGCGCATTTGGCGCGATAGGTATCTGCGAGGCCAAACACTCAGTGTCATCCCGGCGAAAGCCGATCCATCCATCTAGCTTGCTTCTGTTGGCAGACGCTTCATGGATCCCGGCAACGAGTGCCGGGACGACACTGTGTTTTTGTTGTCGTCGGAAAACATCAAAGGGCTGTCATCCCGGGACTTGTTCCCGGGATCCACTCGCTTTGCGATTTGCCGACATGTGGATTGGGTCCCGGCTTTCGCCGGGATGACACCTTTTTACAGGCATCGCCCTGCTTCTGAGGAAAGGCCGGGCGGGATACTGATCGCCAGACAAAAAAAGAAGGGGGACCGAAGTCCCCCTTAAGTCGCTCTCAACGAACTCAGTTGAAGCCACCTCCGCCATCCGGTGTTCTCGCATCGAAGGCGGAGGATCTCGGGTTACGGGATCAGTTGTAGGTCCCGCGCAGCGTGCCGGTGTAAACGGGCTCGCTGTAATAGGTGTAGGGATCTTCCGGCTCCGGCGCCTTCATGGGCTGGGGCGCAGGCTTGGCCTGCGTGTCGGCCTGGGCGACCTGCCGGCCGTCCTTGTTCGGATGGGGAACGGGCGCGTTGTAGTGTATCTCGCCCATCGGATCGCCATCCTTGCCGAAATTGGCGCAAGTCTTCGGATTGACGTGATAGAGCGGCACGACCATAGACAGCACGGCGCGTTCGATCACCGAGCGCACGGCGAGCTGGATCGGCTCTTCGGCCTTGTCGCCCACACCGATGTCGATCGTGTTGATGCCGAAGAAGGAGAAGACGCCCGCCGTGATTTCACGGCCGATGATCTGCTTCTGGTAGGAAACGACATCCACGACTTCCAGCGTGCGGCTGTCCACGAGGCGCAGGTCCAGGCCGACATTCAGCACATACTGGCGCGCGGTGAGCGATCCGGCGACGCCTTCCGGGTTGAGGTTGGAATAGCCGCCATCGATGCCGCCTTCGCGGATATCGGCGTTGAGCTCCGTAATGCCGCCGACGATGTAATAGTCGCTGCCCGCGATGGAGCCGGCCATGATGCGGCGATAGCCGCCGTCGTCGGCATTGTTGCCCTGATCGCCGATCAGCTTGCTGCTGGCATATTTCAGCTCAAGCTCGGTGACCGAGGTGTCGTAGCGTTCCACCTGGCGGACGCCGGCCTTGGCGAGCGCGGAGATCGCCATGAGGGAGCCGCCCTGTGTAAGCTTGGCGCCGCCATCCTTGTCGATCTTGCCGGTGTAGTCGCGGATATTGCCGACCGCGATGCGCGGCGCATCGTGCTCGCGGCGGACATAGCCGCCCACGCAGCGCAGCGCATTGGAATAAGGGGTTTCGTTGTTGATCACCGGGGCGGTGCCGATGGGATCCGCATAGCGGCCATCGCTGCCCGCCTGCGGACTGATGCAACCGGCCAGCGACATGGTGAGGCCGACGAGCGCGACAACGCGCTTCGGGCCTTTCGCCGCTTCCAGAATGGTTGTTACCGTTGAGAACACTTTTTCTACTCCTGAGTTCAGAGTCATGAACGGCGGCCAGTTTGTTTGGTGCCTTTTTGGCCCGGTTCCGCCTCCATGCCACGGAGGTAGCAACCGCTATGCCATCGGTAAGAAGCCGTTAACTTTTGACGCTCGGGAGCTTGAAAGTGGCGGAAAACAAAGGTTTTCCATGTTAGGACTTTAAAAGGATTTCGGGGCGCTGCAGGCGAGTCCCGGTGTGACGCGACGGTTGGCCCGCGCGGATTGTCCCGCTTGGGGACACCGGGTCCTGACGCAAGGGAGCCCCTGCGGGGCGAAGGGAGAAATGAGATGAGCCGGCTGGAATTCTTTTTCGACTGTTCGAGCCCGTGGACCTATCTGGCCTTCTCCCGTGTGGAGGAGGTCGCGGCGCGCGCCGGCGCGACGATCGACTGGCGCCCCATTCTCGTCGGCGGCATTTTCAACAAGGTCAATCGGGACGTTTACGATGCGCGCGCCAATCCGCACCCGGTGAAGGGGCGCTACTACGTCAAGGATTTGCAGGACTGGGCGCGTTATTGCGGGATCGAAATCGGCAAGCCGCCGGTTTTCCCGGTCCGGGCGGTGGATGCGATGCGCGGCGCGATCGTCGCGCAGGACGAAGACAAGCTGGTTCCCTATGCCCGGGCGGTCTTCGAGGCCTATTGGGGCCAGCTCAAGGATATCAGCCAGCCGGATGTGCTGCGCGACATCTGCAAGAGTGTCGGTCTCGATCCGGGCATGGTAAGCCGTCGCATCAAGGATCAGGATGTGAAGGACCGCCTCCTGGAGAATACCGAAGAGGTGATCCGGCGCGGCGGCTTCGGGTCGCCCACCATGTTCGTGAATGGAGACGATATGTATTTCGGCAATGACAGGCTGCCGCTGGTAGAAGCGGCATTGAAAGCGGGCGCGAATGACTGATCCGTTTCCTCGGGGCGAAGAGGACTACAAGGAACCGCCTGCCTTCAACGTGCCTTCGCCGGTGCTCTGGCTCATCCTGTCCATGGTCGCCGCCTTTGCCGTTTTCGCCTATGTCCTGTCGAGCGATATGCAGGATGAGGCGATCGTCACATTCGCGCTTTTTCCGGTGCGCTATTTCGGGCCGGAAGGGGGCGGGGCGTTCTTTACCTTTCCCGGCGGACCGGCCGGGGCATTGTGGACGCTCGTTACCTACACCTTCATGCATGGAAGCTGGGTGCATCTGGGCGCCAATGCGGTGTGGCTGCTTGCCTTCGGCTCGCCGGTTGCGCGGCGGCTGGGGACGACGCGTTTTCTCGTCTTCTATTTCGTCTGCGGCATTTTCGGCGCGCTGACGCATATTCTTTTGTATCCGCATTCCATCGCGCCGGTGATCGGCGCCTCGGCGGCGATCTCGGGGATCATGGGCGGCGCGGCGCGGTTCGTGTTTCTCTCAGGCGGGCCGCTCGGCGCGCTGGGCGGCGGGGCGCAGGTGCCCAGCGGCAAGGCAAGCATCGGCGCGGCGCTGACCAACAAGAACACGCTGATTTTCGTGGGCGCGTGGATCGGGATCAATCTGCTGTTCGGTCCCACGGGCTTCACCTCCGCACTCGGCTCGTCTGCGCCGGTGGCGTGGGAGGCACATATCGGCGGGTTCCTTGCCGGGCTGCTGTTGTTCGGCTTTTTCGATCCGGTGCCCATGTCGCCGTCGGGCGGACCGGGCAATGTGGGGTACGGACAATGGCTCGGCGGCGGGCGCTGAACGCCCGCCTGACCGTTTCCCGCAGGCCGCAGGCAGGAATAGTTGCCAGTCAGATTATTGAAACCCCGACCGATCTCCCCACATCAGTTAGGCATATTCGTTCCCCAACCCCCCCAGGGCTTTCGGGGACCCATGCCTTTCAGGAGGAGATAAGCGATGAGCGACCCTTCCGCTTCGACCACCGGCAGCAGCAACGGCGCAGGCTCCGGCGGCACGACCGAAACGAAAGCCGACCGGTCGGAACTCTTTGGGCGGCTGCTCTGGATGATTGCTTTCGGTTTTCTCGGCTATGTGGCCTTCTGGGCCTCGATTTTTCTCGGGCTCGTGCAGTTGATCGTGGTCGCCGTGACCGGCTCGAAGAATGAGGAACTGCGCGGCTTCACCCGCAACCTTGCCCAGTATGTTTGGGAATGCGTCGCCTTCTTCGTCTTTGCGCGAGACGACAAGCCGTTTCCCATCGGGCGTTTTCCGAATGTGAATCCCGGCGTCGACGACGCCTGACGCGACAAGCCGCCCGGCACGACCGGGACCGGGTCAGCGCGCCTGCAGGCGCTTTCGGCCCTTCTCCGAGACAAGGCCGCGCATGATCGTTTCCGCCGAAAGGTCGAAGCGCTCCTGCGCGGCCTTTTCGTTGGTGTAGTAGCCCGCAAGTTCCAGACTGCAAAGACCGTGGACATGGGCCCAGAGCATGTCCGCGACATCGCCGGCGTCGAGCCCTTCGCGGAAGAACCCGGCCTCGATGCAAGCCTCCACCGCCTGCCGGAGATGGCTGTAGGCAGGGTGGTGAGAGATGCCGCGCGCGGGCGGGTCGTCTTGCTGTCCCTCCAGCACATGATCCGTCAGCGGCATGGTGACGGAGATCATCAATGCATAATAGGCGGGGTTTGCCAGCGCAAAGGCGCGGTAAGCGTCGCCCAGGCTGGCGAGCCAGATCAGCGGGTCCGGGTCTCGCGGCGCGGCGGCCTGCATGTCGGACAGCCGGTCGAAGGCTTCCTCGAAAAGGGCCTCGATGAGGCCGTCCTTGCCGCCGAAAGCGGTATAGACGGCCATTGTGGAGGCGCCGGCCTTCTTGGCGAGCTTGCGCAGGGATAGCGCGCCCGGGCCTTCATGCGCGAGCATTTCACTGGCCGCATCCAGCAGAGCCTGGCGCTGGGCGTCCTTCTTCACTTCCATGCGTGAGCGGTTGTCCGCCCGATCGTCGTCGATGGCCATGCTGTCGTATCTGGCAGAGATGCGGGTGTTTGTCATCCATTGACATGGTCGCGGCGCAGGAATATAACAGTGTTATATTCTGGCGAAAAGCGCCGGACCCGGCCAGCGGAGGAGCAAGGCCCATGTCGAAACCATTCCCCCAGACCACCTATCTCCAGCACAATTACGCGCCCGTGATGGCGGAGTGCGATGCGCCCGATCTCGTGGTCGCGGAAGGCGAGCTGCCGGAAGCGCTTCACGGCACGCTCTATCGCAACGGGCCGAACCCGATGTTCCCGCCGCTGGGGAGCAAGCATCACTGGTTTCTGGGCGAGGGCATGATCCACGCCATCCATGTGGAAGGGGGCAAGGCGAGTTATCGCAATCGCTGGGTCCGGACAGAGCAGTACAATCGGCAGCGCGAAGAGGGACGCAGGCTGGTGGGGCTCGCATTCGGGGAACCGCCTGCACCGGGCGGAGAGGAGCTTCCCCACAACGTCGCCAATACGAATATCGTCCATCACGCGGGGCGCCTGCTCGCGCTCGATGAGGGGAGCCTGCCGGTTTCCATGGACGCCAAAACTCTGTCTACGGATGGACCGTGGAATTTCGCCGGAGCCTATGAGGGCCCGATGACGGCGCATCCGAAATTCGATCCGGAAACGGGCGAAATGCTGTTCTTCGGCTATATGGCAGGCGGTCCCGGCTCGCCGGAGATGTCCTATGTGGTGGTGAATCGCGAGGGGCAGGTGACGCGCAGCGACATCTTCACGGCGCCCTATGCGGCGATGGTGCATGATTTCATCACCACGGACGAGCATGTGATTTTCCCCATCTTTCCCGCGACCATCGATGTGGACCGCATCATGAATGGCGGTCCCGTGATTGCCTGGGACCCGGATGCGGGCAGCCATATCGGCATCATGGCGCGCAATGCGGGCATCGAGACCATTCGCTGGTTCAAGGGCGATCCCTGCTATGTCTATCATCCGATGAACGCCTTCACCTCGCATGAGAACGGGCGCACACGGGTGATCGCCGACGTGATGAAATATGCCCGCGTGCCGCTTTTCCCCGATGCGAACGGGCAGCGACCGCCCGCCGATTTGGGCGACGAGCAGGGCCGGCTCGTGCGCTGGACTTTCGACCTCGACAGCAATTCGGACAGCTATACGGAAGAGGCACTTACCGATCTGGGGGGCGAGTTTCCGCGGCTCGACGAGCGGTTCGCCGGGCTTAACTATCGTCACGGCTATTATGGCGCACAGAAACGGGGAGATGAGCCGGGGGCGTCCTTCGACACGCTGGTGCATATCGATCTCAAGACCGGAAAGCGGCAGGAATGGGAACCGGGCGCGGGCAAATTCGTGCATGAGCCCGTCTTCGTACCGCGCGCGGCAGATGCGCCGGAGGGTGAAGGTTTCATCACATCGCTGGTTTATGACGGGGAACGCAATCTCAGCGATTTCGTGGTGCTGGACGCAGAAAACATGTCTTCCGGCCCGCTCGCGCGCGTCGAACTCCCGACGCGCGTGCCCTTCGGGTTTCATGGGAACTGGCTGGACGGGTGACGCCTTCGTCGTTTCTCGATCGTCATGCCCCGCTTCATGCGGGGCATCCACGTTTTCCGTTTGAGCAGCAAAGACGTGGATGGCCCGGACAAGCCGGGCCATGATGAGGAAGAGAGATATTCAGAACAGCGGCTCGTTATAGATCGTCTTGCCGTCCATGCTGAGGGATTTGATCGCGGCTTCGCCATTATCGGCCAGGGCGACATCGACGGTGAGTTCCGCGCGGTTGCGGGCATGTTCGATGTCGCGACCCGACCCCTCCGGCACGAAATAGCTTTCGATGCCATATTTGATTTGCGCCGTGCCGCAGAGCGGGCAGGGGACCTCGCGAGGCTCCTTGCGTTCGGGCGTCAGTCGCGGACTGCGCTTGTCGATGCGGGTGATCCGTCCACGTATGATGTGGTTGCCCTCGGCGGGCTCCATCATGCTGGTGTTGAGCGCGACGGGACGCCATTTTCCGGTCTTGTCTTTACCCAGTTCCACATAGACCGTGTCGCCTTTGGCAAGGTCGCTCGTGCCTTTATAGGCGGTGAGGGCAATGTTGGAGATGGCGTAGCGCAGCACCACATAGTCGCCGCGAAAGATGTCGCGCGGGTCTACCGGCTGGGTTTCCAGTTTCACCACGCTATCGGAATTGAGGAGGATGACGCGGTCGGCGATCATCCAGCCCAGAAAGGCGAGCTGGCCTGCGAGCAGCACGCCGAGCCCGATGGCGAAGCGTCTGCTGCCCGTCATGGCGTGGCTCCTTCCTCGTTGCCGACCGCCTTCACCATGCGACGGCGCAGCCTTTCGAAGAAGAGACTGCCCGCAATCAGCAGCAGGCCGCCGATAAGGAAGAAGGCGGCCGTGTCGAGCATGGTGCCCAGCGTGGCGAAATAGAGGTAGAGGACTTCGGCCGCGAAAGCCGCGAAACCGCCATTGATTAGGAAGCGGCTGTGCCGGGCCGTCCCGTAGGAGACGAGCCAGACGGAAAGGGCGAGAAAGATGGCCGAATAGAGCCATTCGATGGCCGGGCCCATCGCGTGCATCAACAGCGGATAAGCGAGCGCGGCAATCGACATGCCGCCGATGGCAAAGGCGTGGCGTGCGTCAAGCCGGCTCTGAGCCAGTGCGGAAACGCCGATGGCCAGAACGGCCAGCGCCATGACGATCGCGGCACCGATCCAGAGAGCGTTTATCGGCCCGGCTTCATTGGCGGGGATCACATGCAGGATCCAGAAAACGGTGAAGGCGACCACGATGCCGTAATCTTCCGCGACATCGGCAAAGCGGGGAAGGCGGGCCTGAAGGGCGAGCGCGGCGAGCCAGAGACCGACGGCATCCACCACCACGAGTGCGGCAATGGCGGCAGGGCCGACGCCCATCCAGTTGCCGATGGCATAGGCATTGAAGGCGAGCCATGCATAGCCGGTCACGATCCAGAGGTGGAAACCGGTGACCCAGGAAAAGCGAACGATCAGTATCAGCGCGAAGGCCCAGGGCAGGAAGAAGCCGATATGGGGAACGTCCTGATGGAGCGAGAGCGCGAAGCCCGACCAGACGATGGCAAGCAGCATGCCCAGTGCCAGCGCGGGGCGTGAGGGCAGGATGGCGGCGGCGGCCAGCGCGGCAATACACCAGGCAAGGACGCCGCCGGGATCGTCCGTCTGGATATGATAAATCTGGGCGATCAGCATGATGGCCGCGCCGAAGAGGCAAAGCCCCGTCAGAAGGGCGGCCTGGGCAAAGGCGGGATGTCCGCGCCGGTCCGTCTGCCAGGCGATGCCATAGGCGGCGACAAGCCCCGTTCCGATCAGGGCGAGCCTGGTCAGCTTGGAAAGCTCGGCCCAGTTCGCGGCCACGAAGCTCATGGCGGCAAAGCCGATCAGCACTGCGCCGAGGATGGCGGGAATGGCAGGGGTGCGCCGCGTGTCGGGCGTGCGGGAGGCATCCTCCAGGATCGCTTCGGCGTTGGCGGGCGTCACCCATCCGCGTTCGATCCAGAGATCGATATCGCGTTTGAGCCTTTGCAGGTAGGAGCGCTGCCACATCTGGAATTGGGCCTCTGAGGGTTGCCCGAACCGAACGGGATGATCGTGAGAGGATTATTCGGGCCGCCCCCGGGCAGTGTCAAAACAACCTTTCGAAAGGTTGGGTAGAACGGGAATCTTACCGTTCTGTAATATACATCTTGCCTGGTGCGGCGTGATGCCGCATCATGATTTGGAGGGATGCTGTCTGCGGTATCCGGCGTTTTGGGAGGAATGCCGGATACAGCCCGCTACGGGGCAGTAACACGGGCCGGGATCGAAAGTCGCAGGCCCGCGAGGACGGAGGAGTTGCCATGAATGTTGCCTCAATCCTGAAGGAAAAGGGCTCCGAAGTGTCGACGGTCGGGCCGGACAAGCCCGTCGCCGAGGTTGCACGCGAACTCACCGAGCGCCGTATCGGCGCCGTGCTGGTAACGGAGGGAGAGCGCGTGCTCGGCATTCTTTCCGAGCGCGATATCGTCAAGGCGGTTGCGCGGGAAGGCAAGGAGGCGCTGGAGCGCCCGGCCCGCGATGTGATGACCTCTCGCGTCATCACCTGCAGCCTGTCGGATACGGCAGAGCAGCTCATGGACGCCATGACGAAAGGCCGTTTCCGCCATCTGCCGGTTATCGAGGATGAACGGCTGGTCGGCATCATCTCCATCGGCGATGTGGTGAAGCATCGCATTGCCGAGACGGTGATGGAGAAGGAAGCGCTGCAGCTTTACATCGCCAACGGCTAGGTTTCCCTACCGGGCCATTTCAATCGATTCGCGGATCAGGGGAAGAGCCTCTTCGGCGGCCTGCTCGCCACGTGCGATCAGCTCGTCCGCATGGTCGAAATCCAGCAGGCTCAGATGCGCCACGCGCGGCGCGATCATGACGTCGGGCGGATCGCTCGCCATGCGCATGCGCCCCACGCGGTCCGTCACGATATTGAGCGAGGCGAGCATGACGGAGGCGATGCCGGGCTCGCGCGGGCTTTCGCGGCCGACCACCTTTTTCATCAGCTCCATCTCTTCATTGTTCTTGCGGCTCCAGCCGAACAGCATGTCGTAAATGCGTTCCGTCATGCTGTCGGGTTCGTCTTCGCCGTCGCGGCGCAGGCCCTTGGCGCGTTCTTCTTCTTCCAGCTCCTCTTCCAGTTCCTCCAGGAGCTGGTCGTCGGACCGCGCTTCCTCCGGCGAGCGGTAATAGGGCTCGGGCTGGCGGCCCACATGGCGTGCGCGGCCGGAGGGGTCGAAGGGATCGTTATTGAGGTTCACCGCGATCACGACATGGGCGCCGAGCGCACGGGCGACAGAAACGGGGACCGGGTTCACCAGCGCGCCGTCGATGAGCCAGCGGCCGTCGACGGAGACGGGCGAAAAGACGCCGGGAAGCGCATAGGAGGCGCGGATCGAGTCGATAAGCCCGCCTTTATGCAGCCAGAGTTCGTGGCCGGTGGTGAGTTCGGTCGCCACGCCCACGAAACGGCGTTCCATATCCTCGATGTTCAGGTCGGCGAGATGGGTGTGCATGATTTCGCGCAGCTTCGCATCGCCGATGAGACCGGATGAGCGGAAGCGGAAATCGAGCAGGCTCAGCATGCGCCGCCTCGTGAGCGAGCGGGCGAACTCCTCCAGCACGTCGAGCTTGCCCGCCGCCTCGCAGCCGCCGACCAGCGCACCGATGGAGGTGCCGGAAATGATGTCGGGCTCGATGCCGGCCTTGCGCAGTGTGCGCAGGACGCCGATATGCGTCCAGCCGCGCGCGACGCCGGCGCCAAGCGCGATACCGATCACCGGGCGGCGATTGGGAGGAAGGGGGACCTGTTTCATCGGGGGGCGCTCACTCGGGGACAATATTCATGATCCTCCCTATGTGTGCATTGCGGCAAAAAATAGCCACCATCTGGAAGCTTACGCGGATTTAAAGTTTCCCCGCGCCGGTGGGTTCCAGCGCCAGCGGTTTGCCCGCCGCGCCTTTCAGCGGCACACGGCGGTAAAAGCAGGAGCGGTAGCCGACATGGCAGCAGCCGCCATCGCCGCCGACCTTCACCTTGAGCTGGATCGTGTCCTGGTCGCAATCGGTCAGCATTTCGGCGACCGTCTGGATCTGGCCGCTCGTGTCGCCCTTGTGCCATAGCTCGCCCCGCGAGCGGCTCCAGTACCAGGCCTCGCCGGTTTCGATGGTTTTGCTCAGGGCTTCCTCGTTCATATAGGCGACCATGAGAATGTCGCCCGTCTCCGCGTCGGTGGTGACGACGGTGATGAGGCCGTCCGCGTCGAATTTCGGCGAAAAGCCCGCGCCTTCTTCCAGCGCGGCCTTGTCCCCTCGCGGACTGAAATAGGTATCGCTCATTTCGTGCTCCGGAAATGAAAGGCCCCGCCATTCAATGAAGAGCGGGGCCTGATGTCAAAGCGGGGACTTGCCGGTCCCGATCAGTATCCGCGGATCATCTGCATGAAGCGCGCTTCCATGCGCGGGTCTTCGCGGAAGACGCCGGTGAATTGCGAGGTAATGGTCGCAACTTCCGGCTTCTTCACGCCGCGCGTGGTCATGCACTGATGCTTCGCCTCGATCAGGATGGCGACGCCCTGCGGCTCCAGCGCCTGATTGATGCAGTCGGCGACCTGCGCCGTCATGGTTTCCTGCGTCTGCAGGCGCTTGCCGAAAATCTCGATCACGCGGGCAAGCTTGGAGATGCCCACCACCTTGCGCGTCGGGACATAGGCGACATGGGCGCGGCCCAGGATCGGCACCATGTGGTGTTCGCAATGGGATTCGATGTCGATATCCCGGAGCATCACCATGTCGTGATAGCCCTCGACCTCCTCGAAGGTGCGGCCAAGCTCCTTGTAGGGGTCTTCCTGATAGCCGGCGAAAAACTCTTCATAGGCGCGGGTCACGCGACCGGGCGTGTCCAGCAGGCCCTCGCGGTCGGGGTTGTCGCCCGCCCATGCGATGAGGGTTCTTACGGCGGCTTCGGCTTCTTCGCGGCTCGGCTTCTGGATCACCTTGTTACGCTCTTCTTCTTTGTGGGCCCGAAGCCCATCAACCGGATTCATGTCCATTTCGACCAATCTCTTTTAGGGGTTTCCCGACCGATGCCCGCCGCTTTTGCGCCGGGCGCCTGCCGGTTCAAGTCATAGGCAGCTCCGGCTAATCCATTGCCGTATCTACCTATTTTGCCCATCAAGCACGGGTCTTATGCCATGCCGTAGTTGATGTGACACCGTCTAAAGGATGCATATAGCTTTGCGAAAACTGGCTATCAAGTTTTGCCAGTTGGTTATCGCGCGCAAAATGGGCGGCCGACGGAGGCATTCCACGCCTCTATAGACGCTGAAACGATGTGTTTGGATCGCCGATATCGCGGCCTTGCGGGGTGAAAATCGTTCCTTTAACAACGGCACAGAAGGGCGGAGCGAGACGAGGCCTCCCGCCCGGTGGAGCACTTCATGAATTCTGACAAAAGCGGCTATACGCTCACCCTGCACAACTCGCTGACCCGCAAGAAGGAGGTCTTCGAGCCGCTCGATCCGCAGCGGGTGACGATGTATGTCTGCGGCCCCACCGTTTACAACTACGCCCATATCGGCAATGCGCGGCCCGCGGTCGTGTTCGACGTGCTGGCGCGGCTGCTGCGCCGCCTCTACCCGCATCTCGTCTATGCGCGCAACATCACCGATATCGAGGACAAGATCATCAAGGCGGCGGCGGAGCAGGGAGTGCCCATTTCCGCCGTGACCGAGAAATATGCCGATATCTACCGGAACGATATGGGGACGCTCGGCGTGCTGTCGCCCGATATCGAGCCACTGGCGACCGAGACCATCGACGGCATGATCTCCATGATCTCCCGGCTTATCGAAAGCGGGAATGCCTATGAAGCGGAGGGGCATGTGCTCTTCAATGTGCCGAGCGATGCCGAGTATGGCGCGCTGTCGGGCCGCGACCGCGACGACATGGTGGCGGGCGCCCGGGTGGAGGTCGCGCCCTACAAGAAGGATCCGGCCGACTTCGTGCTCTGGAAGCCGTCCGCCGAGGACCAGCCCGGCTGGGACAGCCCCTGGGGACGTGGGCGGCCCGGCTGGCATATCGAATGCTCGGCCATGATCGAGAAGCATCTGGGCGAGACCATCGACATTCATGGCGGCGGCATCGACCTTCAGTTCCCGCATCACGAGAACGAGCTGGCGCAGAGCACCTGCGCGCATGGCGGCAAGACCTTTGCGCGCTTCTGGCTCCATAATGGCTTCGTGAATATCGAGAAGGAGAAGATGTCGAAATCGATCGGCAATGTTCTTCTCGTGCACGACCTCATCAAGGAAGCGCCGGGCGAGGCGATCCGTCTTGCGCTGCTGAACGGGCATTATCGCCAGCCGCTGGACTGGACGGCCGAGGGCCTTGCGCAGGCGCGGCGGATGCTGGACCGGCTCTACGGGGCGCTGCGAGGGCTTGCCGATGTGAAGGCGGAGCGGGGCGCGAATGACGGCGTGCCGCATGCCTTCATGGAGGCGCTGTGCGACGACCTCAACACGCCCAAGGCGCTTGCCGTGCTCTTCGATCTGGCTTCGCGGGCCAATAGCGAGACCGACCTTGGCACGCGGGCGCAGCTCAAGAGCGAGCTTATCGGGGCGGGGGCCGTGATCGGCCTTCTGCAGATGGACCCGGAAGAATGGTTTGCAGGGGCGGGCCTCGGACCCAATATAGAGGCTGAGGAAATCGAGAAGCTGATCGCCGCCCGCAACGCGGCGCGCAAGGAGAAGAATTTCGCCGAGGCCGACCGCATTCGCGACGAGCTGGCGGAAAACGGTATCCAGATCGAGGACGGGCCGCAGGGCACGAGCTGGCGGGTCGCCGGCTGAGGTTTTAGACGCATGCTGAACGACATCTACAACAAGCGCATTCTGGAACTCGCGGCGGATATTCCGCTCATCGAGCGGCTTGCCGATCCGGATGCGTCGTCCACGCAGGTGTCGAAGCTGTGCGGGTCCAAGGTGACGGTCGATGTGAAGATGGAGGGCGATAAGGTCGTTGCCTATGGCGCGGATGTGAAGGCCTGTGCGCTGGGGCAGGCGTCATCCTCTATCATGGCGCGGCATGTGATCGGCTCGACCGCCGAGGAACTCCACGAGGTCGGCGCGACCATGCGGGCCATGCTGAAGCAGGGTGGCGAGCCGCCCCGCGAGATCTATGGCGGCAAGTGGAAGGATCTCGAAGTCCTCGAGCCTGTCCGCGACTACAAGGCCCGCCACGCTTCCACGCTGCTTGTCTTTGATGCAGTGGAAGACGCCGTGGACAAGGCGATGGCCGCGGCGGAGAAGGTGTAACCCCTTCTCAACCATAAGTGCCTACGCTATATCCATTGCATGAGTGGGCGGTGCTGCCCGCGAAACGGATGAGAGACGACGTGTCTTCGAGCGCGCAAATCATCGATCTGAGGAGTGGGACTGTCTCGCAGCCCGATACCCTCACTAGCACCGGCCCGGCGGACTGACCCCGGGCCCGGCCGCTCCTGCGCGCCTGACACTCGTCCGGGCGGCTTCATTTTCCTGATTTTTCATCGTTTTCCGGAAGGTTCCGGCCTCCCTCCGTCCGTGCGGAGCGCCGGTTGTGCCCCCCGGAAATTAGGGCTAACAAGGTCCGGTTCCGCCCGTATTTCGCGGGCGAATCGGGACTTGATATGAGAGGCGCATGACAGCCGACCGCCCGGTTGGAAAGGCCGTTTCCTGGCTGATGCGGGGGATGATCCGGGGTTACAGCCTGATCGTGTCGCCGCTTCTGGGGTCGAACTGCCGGCATTTGCCGACCTGCTCGGCCTACACGGCGGAGGCGATTGACCGCTTCGGGCCCTGGCGCGGCTTCTGGCTCGGCCTGTCGCGCATCCTGCGGTGCAGGCCCGGCGGCAGCCATGGGTTCGACCCGGTGCCGCTGACGCTCGCGCCGGCGCCTTTCTGGGCCCCCTGGCGCTATGGCATCTGGAC
>CAYSVF010000004.1:0-22479 GCA_964434415.1 uncultured Parvibaculum sp. | reverse complement strand
GCTCGTAGGCGAGCATCGGCACGATAATGATGTCGGGCTGAAGCTCGGGCCGCCCCGCCATCGGCTCCTTCGTGCCATGCGCGCCCGCGGCCAGCGGATCGCCCGGCGCCCATTGCAGGAACCGGAGCGGACTGGCCCTTTCCGCCACGCGGGGCAGACAGGTGCGGTAGCCCCGCTTCCCGGCCTCGGCCAGCAATTCGCCCGGATCGGCCTCATGGTTGAGGGGCACATATCCGGCGATCACGCCATGACGCGGCAAGGGCACATGATGGAAGAAATGCTCGGCGAAAAGCGACGGCGCCGTCGCGCCGAGATCGCGATGCGCCTGTTCGCGCCGCGCGCGCGCGGCCACCCGGGCGGCCTCTTTCGCGCGGGCCAGACTGTCGGCGCCGCTCATGAAGGGGCCTCATCCAACCGACCGAAAGAAAGAAGAAAGAGCGGGGCCGCCTTGGCCGTGGAACTGTGCTTCCTCGGAGACCTACATAAGTAGGTGGGCGCCGTGTGAAGAAGACCACGGTCCTCCCCAGGGACAGCTCCCTTCAGAAGCGTAAGGCCCCGAGACAATTTTGTTCTCACGAACCAGGCAGCACCCGCATCCATTCTAATCTGCCCAGATGGGCTCCGCGTCAAGCAAAGGCAAGGAGGGAGAGACGCTTTCACGCAGCCTCGATACGCTTGGACAGCTCCTCGATGCGCCGCGCCGCGCCGTCCAGCACCTCGGCAATGGCATTTTCCGACTGGGAGCTGCGCTCCTCCGCCGAGGCCCGGGCACCGGTCAGCTTTTCGATTTCCTCTTCCAGCATCCGGTTCTTCTGCATGGCTTCGGACAATTCGTCGGAAATCAGCAGGCTTGCCATCAGCAAAAGCCGCGCCTCGCCCACCTGCCCCACTTCATCGGCCAGCGACGCGACATGACGGTTCACATAGGCCGCCAGCTCGCGGACATGGTCTTCCTCGCCATCGCCGCAGGAAACGGCGTAAGAGCGGTCGTTGATCGATACTTTGACCTGTCCCATCAGATTTCCTCCGGATACCTCTTCGGTTCTCAGGCTTCCGCCAGAACCTCGCGAATCCCCTCTATCGCATTGGAAAGGGTTTCCGACGCACGTTCGTTCAATTCATTGAGCCGCCTGGCCTCGGACTTGAGTTCATCGAGCTCTTCGGCCATCGCCGAGCGGTCGTCCTGCAGCGTGTCGATCTCGCCCTGGAGCTTTTTGGCCGCTTCCAGCCGCTGGCCCTGCCGGTTGATAGCCGCTTCCAGCCGGTCCAGAGAACCGTTGAAGCGCTGAATGGCATCGTCAAGTTTGCTCATCTTTTTCAAGATCCGGGAAGGGTGGAACGCCGCCCTGTCAGCCGCGCCAGGCCGCAACTGCTCGTCGGGCGCAGAGCCATAGCCGCAATAAGAGTGACGTGCCAGCCCCTTGAGGTCAATCTGACGCACCCCCGCGCCTTGTAGCGCGCTGTTCCGCGGGACAGGCGAACGCCCTTTCCGGGCACATTTGCCCCGCGATTTCGCCCGCGCCGAAAAACCGCACGATAATGCGCCTTTCGGGCCGATCCGGCATTGACTCCTAGGGAGGCCATGGTCATTGTGGCGCCGCTCTCGGCAAGGGCCGATCCGAGCACATGATCAGGCCTGCTCAGTCGATTTCCGGAGCTACGTATAGGCCGTTATTGCCGGCCGTTTTCAGGCCATGTAGCCGGGTTCCGGTGGGGATCCCCCTCTGCGAACCCAATCTCGCCGCCCGGACCGTATTCCGGTTCGCCCGGCTATCGAGTGACAGATGACAACAACCGAAAATTCCGCCGCCGCCGACAAGTCTTCCGAGAACGAAACCGGCAAAAATGCGACCGCAAGCCACGACCGCATGGCCAATGCCATTCGCGCCCTGGCCATGGACGCCGTCCAGAAGGCGAATTCGGGTCATCCCGGCATGCCGATGGGCACCGCCGATATTGCGACCGTGCTCTTCACGAAGTTCCTGAAGATCGATCCGCGTACGCCGAATTGGCCCGACCGCGACCGCTTCGTGCTTTCCGCCGGCCACGGCTCCATGCTGCTTTATGCGCTGAACTATCTGCTCGGCTATGAGGACATGACGATCGAGCAGATCGAGAATTTCCGCCAGCTCGGCGCCATCACGGCCGGTCATCCCGAATATGGCCATGCCTCGGGCGTGGAAACGACCACCGGCCCGCTCGGCCAGGGCATCGCCACTTCCGTCGGCATGGCGCTTGCCGAGCGCATGCTCGCCGCGCAGTTCGGCGAGGAAGTGGTCAACCACTACACCTATGTCATCGCCTCCGACGGCGACCTCATGGAAGGCATCAGCCATGAGGCGATCAGCCTGGCGGGCCATCTGAAGCTCTCCAAGCTCATCGTGCTTTACGACGACAATGAAATTTCCATCGACGGACCGCTGAGCCTGTCGGAAACCGGCGACGCGCTGAAGCGATTCGAGGCCGCCGGCTGGGAAGCGTCGCGCATCGACGGCCACAACCCGGCTGAAATCGAAGCCGCGATCGAAGCGGCCCGCAACAGCGACAAGCCGAGCCTCATCGCCTGCCGGACCGTGATCGGCTACGGCTCGCCCAACAAGCAGGGCAAGTCGTCATCGCATGGCGCCGCCCTGGGCGAAGAGGAAATCACCCTCACCCGCAAGGAACTCGGCTGGGACGCAGACCCCTTCTCCATTCCGAGCGACGTTCTGGACGCCTGGCGCATCGCGGGCTGCCGCAACGCCAAGGCGCGCAAGGCCTGGGAAGACCGCTTCAAGGCGCTCGACCAGGAAAAGCGCGCCGAGCTGGAACGCCGCCTGAAAGGCGAACTGAAACCCGAACTCGCCAAGGCCATCGCCGCCTTCAAGCGCAAGGTCTCGGAAGAAAAGCCGAAATGGGCGACGCGTAAATCCTCCGAGGAAACGCTCAACGTCATCAATGCGGTGCTGCCGGAAACCGTGGGCGGCTCGGCCGACCTCACCGGCTCCAACAACACCCGCTCGAAAGACCAGAAGGCGATCACGCCGGACGATTTTTCCGGGAGTTTCATCCATTACGGTGTGCGCGAGCACGGCATGGCCGCCGCCATGAACGGCATCGCGCTGCATAAGGGCCTGATCCCCTATTCCGGCACCTTCCTCGTCTTCACCGATTACTGCCGCCCGGCGATCCGCCTGTCGGCGCTGATGGGCCAGCGTGTCGTCTATGTGATGACGCACGATTCCATCGGCCTCGGCGAAGACGGCCCCACCCATCAGCCGGTGGAACATCTGGCAAGCCTGCGCGCCATGCCGAACCTCAACGTGTTCCGGCCCGCCGACGTGGTGGAGACGGCCGAATGCTGGCAGCTGTCGCTGGAAGCGGCGGACACGCCGTCGATCCTCGCGCTGTCGCGTCAGGGCCTGCCGACGCTGCGTACCGAGCATACGGACGAAAATCTCTGCGCCCGCGGCGCCTATGAGCTGTCCGGCACGACCCTCGAGCCGAAAGTGACGCTCATCGCCACCGGCTCGGAAGTCGAGATCGCGATGAACGCCAAGCGCATTCTCGAGAAGGAAAATATCGGTACGCGCGTCGTCTCCATGCCTTGCTCGGAGCTTTTCGACACACAGCCGGATCAGTACCGGAAAGAAATTCTCGGCCCCGGCACGGTGCGTGTCGCGATCGAGGCAGCGGTCCGTTACGGTTGGGACCGCTACGTTGCGCCGGACGGAGATTTCGTCGGAATGAACGGTTTTGGCGCCAGCGCCCCTGCCGGGGACCTGTACAAGCATTTCAACATCACCCCTGAGGCCACGGCGGAAGCCGCGAGAAAGTGCCTCGCCGCACGGTCCTGATACCGCAACTTGGAGAAAGAAAAGCATGGCTGTTCGCGTCGCGATTAACGGTTTCGGTCGCATCGGACGTCTGGTTCTGCGCGCCATCGCAGAATCGGGCCGCAAGGACATTGAAGTGGTCGCTATCAACGACCTGGGCTCCGTCGAGGCCAATGCCCAGCTGCTGCGTTTCGACAGCGTGCACGGTCCCTTCCCCGGCAAGGTGAAAACCACCAAGTCGACCATGGATCTGGGCCGCGGCAAGATCCAGGTCCTGTCCGAGCGCGACCCGGCGCAGCTTCCCTGGGACGAACTCGGCGTGGACATCGCGCTCGAATGCACGGGCATCTTCGCCTCCAAGGAGAAGGCCTCCGCGCATCTGACCGCCGGCGCCAAGAAGGTTCTGGTCTCCGCGCCCGCCGACAACGCCGATGCCACCATCGTCTATGGCGTGAACACCAAGGATCTTCGCAAGAGCCACAAGGTCGTCTCCAACGCCTCCTGCACGACGAACTGCCTCGCGCCGGTCGCCAAGGTGCTGAACGATCTGTGCGGCATCAAGCAGGGCTACATGACGACGATCCACGCCTATACGGGCGACCAGCAGACGGTGGACACGCTGCACAAGGATCCGCGCCGCGCCCGCGCCGCCGCGGTCAACATGATCCCGACCTCCACCGGCGCGGCCAAGGCCATCGGCCTGGTGCTGCCGGAACTCAAGGGCAAGCTCGACGGCATCTCCATCCGCGTGCCGACCCCGAACGTGTCGCTGATCGACCTCGTCTTCACGCCGAAGAACAAGGTCACGGTGGAAGAGATCAACGAAGCGATGATTGCCGCCTCCAAGGGCGCCCTCAAGGGTGTGCTGGGCGTCAACAAGGAGCCGCTCGTTTCCAGCGACTTCAACCACAACAAGGCCTCGTCCACCTTCGATCTGACCCAGACCCAGATCATCGATGGCAGCCTCGTCCGCGTGATGAGCTGGTACGACAATGAATGGGGCTTCTCCAACCGTATGGGCGACACCGCTGTCGCCATGGGCAAACTGCTCTGACGAGTACGGAGAAAACGATATGGGGTCCTACAAGACTCTCGACGATCTGATTGCCGCCGGCCCCCTCAAGGGCCGGCGCGTTCTTGTGCGCGCCGATCTGAACGTGCCCATGGCCGACGGAAAGATCACCGACGGCACACGCGTGGAGCGCGTGGCGCCGACGCTGAAGGAACTCGCATCCCACGGGGCGAAGGTTCTGGTGCTGTCGCATTTCGACCGCCCCAAGGGCAAACGCGTCGCCGGGATGAGCCTCAAGCCCGTCGCGGATGCGATGCATGAATGGGTGGGCCAGCCGGTCGGCTTCGCGCAGGACTGCATCGGCGGCGAGGCCGCGGGTGCCATCGGCGCCATGGAAGATGGCGGCATCGTCGTGCTGGAAAACACACGCTTCCATCCGGGCGAAGAACACAATGACGCGGATTTCGCGCGTCAGCTTGCCGAGATCGGCGATGTGTATGTGAACGACGCCTTTTCCTGCGCCCATCGCGCCCATGCCTCCACCGAAGGCATCGTGCACTTCCTGCCCTCCTATGCGGGCCGGGCGATGGAAGCTGAACTGAAGGCGCTCGACGCCGCGCTCGGCAATCCGGCGCGTCCCGTGGTCGCCATTGTCGGCGGCGCGAAGGTTTCCACCAAGATCGCGCTTCTGGGAAATCTCGTGAAGAAGGTGGACTGCCTCGTCATCGGCGGCGGCATGGCCAATACCTTCCTCGCCGCACAGGGCAAACAGGTCGGCAAATCGCTTTGCGAACTCGACCTCCTCGATACCGCCCGCCACATCATGGCGAATGCGCGCGCCGCCAATTGCGAGATCCTTCTGCCCACCGACGCGGTGGTCGCGAAGGAACTCAAGAAGAACGTCGAAACCCGCACGGTCAACGTCAACGAGGTCCCCGAGGACATGATGATCCTCGATGTCGGACCGGATACATTGGCGCATCTGTCGGGGCGGTTTGAAACCGCGAAGACGGTGGTGTGGAATGGCCCTCTCGGCGCGTTTGAAATACCGCCTTTCGACGAGGGAACCATGACCGCCGCGCGCCATGCCGCGATGCTCACCAAGATGGGGAATCTGATCTCCGTCGCGGGCGGCGGCGACACGGTGGCAGCCCTGAACGAAGCAGGCGCCGCCGACGAATTTACCTATGTATCCGCCGCCGGCGGGGCCTTCCTCGAATGGATGGAAGGTGTGGAACTGCCCGGCGTGGCAGCGCTTGAAAACGCCGCCTGAGCGGCAGTATCCGATCTGGAGAATGGGAAAAATGACTGAAACGCTTGAATCCATCGCAGAAGCCATGGTCGCGCCCGGCAAAGGCATTCTGGCCGCCGACGAAAGCACCGGCACGATCAAGAAGCGTTTCGACTCGATCAATCTCGAGTCGACCGAAGACAATCGCCGCGACTACCGCGAAATGCTCTTCCGCACCGAAGAGGCGATGAAGAACAACATTTCCGGCGTCATCCTCTATGACGAGACGATCCGCCAGAAGGCCAAGGACGGCACGCCGCTGGTCGACCTCATCAAGGCCGCGGGCTCCATTCCCGGCATCAAGGTCGATATGGGCGCCAAGGAAATGGCCGGCTTTCCCGGCGAGAAGATCACCGAAGGCCTGGACGGCCTGCGCGAGCGCCTCGCCGAGTATTACGACCTCGGCGCCCGCTTCGCGAAATGGCGCGCCGTGATCGACATCGCCGACGGCATCCCGACGCAGGGCGCCATCGAGGCCAATGCCGAAGCGCTCGCGCGCTACGCCGCGCTCTGCCAGGAGCAGAAGATCGTGCCGATCGTCGAGCCGGAAGTGCTGATGGATGGCGGCCACGACATCGACCGCTGCGACGAAGTCACGGAAGCGACGCTGCGCGTGGTCTTCGCCCGCCTCGCCGCCCACCGCGTGAACCTCGAAGGCACCATCCTGAAGCCGAACATGGTGATCTCCGGCAGGAAATGCGCAAAGCAGGCCTCCGTCGAGGAAGTCGCCCAGCGCACCATCGCCTGCTTCAAGAAGGTCGTGCCGGCCGCGATCCCCGGCATCGTCTATCTCTCCGGCGGCCAGTCCGACGAGGACGCGACGGCGCATCTCAATGCCATGAACGCGATCGGCGGCTTCCCCTGGAAGATGTCCTTCTCCTATGGCCGCGCGCTGCAGCACGCCCCGCTCACCACCTGGGGCGGCAAGCCGGAAAACGTGGCAGCCGCGCAGGCCGCCTTCGCGCATCGTGCGAAGATGAACGGCCTTGCCACGCAGGCCGGCTGGAAAAAGGATCTCGAAAAGGCCGCCTGATCGGGCCTCGCCTGCCGAAAACAGAACGCCCCGCTCTCACCGAGAGCGGGGCGTTTTTCGTTTCGGCCTCGACCGGCTTATTCCAGCGCGCCGGTTTCCGACAGGACGGAAAAGAGCCGCCTCAGATTCCTCAACTGCGGCTCCAGAACCGCCTCGGGGTCGAAATCCTCGATGATCGTCTGCCTTATGCAGAGCCCGCCGCGCTTGTCCTCGACCACCACGCCCATCTCGATCATTGCAGCGACCTTGCGGCGCACCGTCTCGCGCGGCAGACCCGTGGAACGCGACAGCGCCAGCCGACTGACCGGCGTGTAAAGGGAGGAAGGGATCACCTCGTCGAAACTCGCATAGCGCTCGCGAAGTTCCGGATCGTTCATCACGTGATGCTCGTTGCGCGTCGAGATCGCGAGGAACAGAAGGGTCATTTCGTAGTCGTTGTTGAAACTGCCCTCCATCGTCTCGGCACACCGCAGCACGAACTCGGCTATGGAGTGTGCGATCAGCCGGGAATAGGGCTCATAAACCACGGGCTTCTTCATACCAAAACACGCCTTTTCTACCGCCTGTGAAAGATAAAGGCACAGACCGCAGCCAATATCCACCTACCCATTATGGGCAGCCCCATGCTTCAAATTATCCGGAATGTTTGTAAACATCCGGATTGGTGGGTGCTTGTCTTATATCGGGTTGGGCTTGAATGGATATGGATACGCGGCATGAGCCGCATAATGAGCGACCGCGGCCGAAAGAAGCGGTCGCTCGTCGAATGCCCGAGGGCTGGTATATCGCGCCGGGAATGGTTCTCGGTCTCGTCTTCTGGGGTTTTGCGATCTACGGCGTGCTCGATCTGCTGAATATCGTGAAAAACTGACCCGCCCTCAAAACGGATGCACCGGCCGCCGCTTCGCGCTAAAACCTGCGGCATGAGCTCCACAGAAGACAATTATCGCTGCCGCCTTTACCTCATCACCCCGCCCCGGCTGGAGCCGCGCGCCTTTGCCGACACGCTGCGCATGGCGCTGGACGGGGGCGACGTCGCCTGCCTGCAGCTCCGCCTGAAGCGCGAGGACGAGACGCCGGAAAGCGACGATACGATCCGCCGCGCAATCGAGGCGCTGATGCCCGTGGCGCAGGAACGCGATGTCGCTTTTCTGGTCAACGACCGGCCGGACCTTGCCGCCGAGATGGGGGCGGACGGCGCGCATATCGGCCAGGACGACATGCCCTATGCGGAAGCCCGCAAGCTGCTGGGCCCGGACCATATCGTCGGCGTGACCTGTCACGACAACCGCCATCTGGCCATGGAACTGGCCGAAGCGGGCGCGGACTACGTCGCTTTCGGCGCCTTTTATCCAACTGACACAAAAAACGCGAAGAGTGTCGCCGACCCGGATATTCTGGCCTGGTGGTCGGAAGTGTTCGAAGTCCCCTGCGTGGCGATCGGCGGCATCAAGACCGACAATGCCGCCCCGCTCGTGCGGGCCGGCGCCGACTTCCTTGCCGTATCCTCGGGTGTCTGGACCTATCCTGAAGGACCGGCGGCAGCCGTGCGCGCCTTCAACCACATAATGAGCGAAGAAAGCGTGAGTTCATGACCCGGCTCCCCGTCCTGCTGCTGACCGCATCGGCCATCGTCTTCGGCGTTACCGCCGCCGCTCATGCCGACCTGACCCCGCTTGACGCGGAGGGAGCGGCACAATCGGGCGCGCCCGAGGCCGGAAACGCCATGAGCGCGGCCGTCGCCGCCTATAACGCAGGCGACTTCAAAAAAGCGCGCAGCCTGGCCGAACCCCTCGCGGAAGGCGGAAACGTCAAGGCCCAGCTCATGATGGGGGCGATCTACAACAACGGTCAGGGCGTGGACCGCGATCCGAAAAAGGCGGAGCGCTGGTTCGGCATGGCCGCCGCGCAGGGCAATGCGAGCGCCCACTACGCGCTCGGCCTGCTGGAAATGGGCGGCGCCAACGGCAAGGTCGACTTCGCCCGCGCACGGGCCGACTTCGATGCCGCGGCCAAGGGTGGCGTCGCGCTTGCCCAGACCGAACTCGGCCTGATGAAACTTTCCGGCACGGGCGGTCCGCAGGACCTTGCCGCGGCCGCCGCGCTCTTCCGGGAAGCCGGCAAGAACGGCGATCCGGCCGGCAACTACAACCTCGCCGTGCTCTATGCGACCGGCAAGGGCGTCAAAAAGGACCTCGCCCTGGCGGCGGCGAATTTCAAGGCGGCCTCCGACAAGGGGCACCCCGAAGCGAGCTACCAATACGGCCTGATGCTGCAGGACGGCGTGGGCGTGCCTCAAAACAAGGCCGAAGCCGTGCAGCGCTTCGGCTCCGCCGCCAAGCGCGGCCTGCCCAAGGCCCAGACGGCGCTGGCTTTCGCCTATTACGGCGGCGAAGGCATCGCCAAGGACGAGGCCAAGGCCGCCCATTGGTTCACCGAGGCCGCCATTCGCGGCAATGCGCTGGCGCAGGACCGGCTGGCCCGGCTCTATTTCCTGGGTCAGGGCGTGAAACGCGATCTGGTGGCCGCCCTTCTCTGGCTCACGCTTGCCGAGCGCAACGGCCAGAAGGACGAGACGCTGCGCGCCGCCATGGCCCCGGACATCACCCCGGAGATCAAGGCCAAGGTGAAGCAGCAGATCGAGAAACTCGACAAGAACCTGAAGGAAGCCCGCGACGCGGTCGTGCCGCCGCGCTAACCGCCCCGCCCCCGCAGCGGCCCGGATAGCCGCCAAGCCGCCACGGAAAGCCCCCGAAACGCCCCTGGAACGTCACGACCGGAGCCCTTTTCGGGGGATCAATCGCGCAATATCCCTGTCATTTGGGGCCGCCTGATGTTATCAGAGCGCGCATTGCGGCTTTGGAGCGCGAGGCCGGTCCCGAGGGCGCCCCCCGGAAAAGAGCCCGGCGGCGACCCCGATGTGCCTCTTCGGCCCGCCCGCCGCGACATTCATATTCTGAAGAAGCCGGCCTCCCTGAGGCCGCAGAACCGAGAAGTTCAATCGCGATGAAGATCAACGGCAATGAAATCCGCCCCGGCAATGTGATCGAGCATGATGGCGGCCTGTGGGCGGCTGTGAAGGTCCAGCATGTGAAGCCCGGCAAGGGCGGTGCCTTCGCGCAGGTGGAACTCAAGAACCTCGTCGACGGCCGCAAGCTCAACGAACGCTTCCGCTCCGCCGAAACGGTCGAACGCGTCCGCCTCGAACAGAAGGACTACACCTATCTCTATGAGAGCGACGGGATGCTGACCTTCATGGACGACGAGAGCTACGAGCAGATCGAACTCCAGAAGGAATGGGTCGGCGAGCGCGCCGCCTTCCTGCAGGACGGCATGAAGGTCACGGTGGAAAGCCATGAAGGCAAGCCGCTGGGCATTTCGCTCCCCGATCAGGTGACGCTCGAAGTGGTGGAAACCGAACCCACGGTGAAGGGCCAGACGGCGGCCAGCTCCTACAAGCCCGCCATGCTGGAAAACGGCGTCCGCTGCATGGTGCCGCCTTTCGTGACCACCGGCGAAAAGATCGTCGTGGATACGAACGAAATCACCTATCTGCGCCGCGCCGACTGATTTCATTTTCCGCAAAAGAACATCACATGTCGCGTCACAGCCCCGCCATTACCGTCATGATCGCCGCCGCGCGCAAGGCCGCGCGCGGTCTACAGCGCGATTTCGGCGAAGTCGAAAACCTCCAGGTCTCGCTGAAAGGCCCCGGGGATTTCGTCTCCAATGCCGACCGCAAGGCGGAAAAGATCCTGTTCGAGGAACTTTCAAAGGCCCGCCCCGGCTACGGCTTCCTGATGGAAGAAAGCGGCACGGTCGAAGGGCCCGACAAATCGCATCGCTGGATCATCGACCCGCTGGACGGCACGACGAACTTCCTGCACGGCATTCCGATGTTTGCGATCTCCATCGGGCTGGAGCGCGACGGCCAGATCGTGGCCGGCCTCGTATATAATCCGGTCACGGATGAAATGTTCATCGCCGAAAAGGGCGGCGGCGCCTTCCTGAACGACCGGCGCATTCGCGTGGCCTCGCGCCGCGACCTTGCCCAGGCGGTCGTCTGCTGCGGCATTCCCCATCTGGGGCGCCCCGGCCATCGGGGTTTCCTGACCGAACTTTCCGCCGTGATGAACGAAGTGTCGGGCGTCCGCCGCACCGGCTCTGCGGCGCTGGACCTTGCTTATGTCGCTGCCGGCCGTTTCGACGCCTATTGGGAAGCCGCGCTTTCCGCATGGGACATCGCGGCGGGCATTCTGCTGGTGCGCGAAGCGGGCGGCTTCGTCAGCGACATCGACGGCTCCGACCGCATGCTGGCGACCGGCAACATCATCGCGGGCAACGACCAGCTCCGCAGCCAGCTTGAAAAACTGCTGAAGAAGGCACGCCGCGAAGGCTGACCCTGCCCTTTGCGCCCGCGCCATTGAGCGGCACCCGGCCTCGCCCTATTCTCGCCATAGAGGTGGGCGGAGATTGGAGCCGGGAGGAAATGCCAGCTCATGCGCGCACGCTTTTTATCTGTCGCACACGCAATCCCCATCGCTCTGGCGGGCGCCTTTGCGCTCGCGCCGACGGCGCCCTTATGGGCCACGCCGCTCGATACGGTGGACGGCGTTCTGAACGACACGCTCGGGAGAGTGACCGGCAGCGAAGAGGGCGCGAAGGGGCGGAATGCAAACACTGTCCCTACGGTTCGCGAAAGCACGATCGACCAGGTGCTGGGCCGCCATCCGATGCCGTCTTCTGCATCGAGCACGGGCCCGTCCGCTCCGCCGGCCTCTTCCCCGCCGCCGCCCACCAGTGCACAGCCGCGTCCCTGCGACAGGGCGGACTACACGTCCCCGTGCCGCACGCCCGACACCTCGCTGGAAGCCGTTCTCCCCGGACGCCTGCTGCAACGCGTCTACTTCATGCGGAACAGCGCCACGCTCGATGAAAGCGGCAAGCAGGATCTGGCGAACCTCGCCCGTCTCTATAGCCGTCGAATCGGCGATCTGGTTCTGGTCGGCGCCACCGAGAAAACCCCCGGCGACATGAATGAAACCGATCAGCTCGGCCTCGAACGCGCATTGGCCGTGCAGACCGTTCTTCGGCAAAACGGTATCGCGCCCTCCCGCCTGCGTGTAACGGAAGCGGCAGCGAGCGACGGCCGGACGGGCGACTATGTGGAAATCCGCCTCGATGGATACTGAACGCGCGCCCTCTTCTCCCCTGTTCGCCTCCGCCCCGCCGCGCTAGACTTCTTCCCATGAGACGGGTGGTCGTGAATGCCTTCGGGTACGGCGGACGAGGAAGCAAGGCGATGCTTTGCCTGCTTGCGGGCCTGTGCCTCGCCCTTGGCGCAAATGCCGCGCACGCCGCCACGGTCGATATGACCGCCATCTCCACGCAGCGCGAAAAACCGCTTCCGCCGCCTTCCCCGGTTCTTGCCCGCATCCCCTTTGCCGAAGGCGACGCGACCGTCTCGAAGAGTGCGGAAGAACAGATCGTCGCCTTCGCACAAGATTTCCGGAAGAAGAGCGGCCGGCTGATGATCGTCGCCTATGCGGGCTCCCCGAACGGCCAGAGCCTCGACGCGCGCCGCATCTCGCTCAGGCGCGCGCGCAAGGTGCGCGGCCTTCTCGTCCGCGAAGGCATTGTGAAGGAACGCATCCTTGTGCGGGCGCTCGGAGGCGTGGAGGATAGCGGCCCGACCGAACGCGTCGATATCGATTACGCAGGCAGATAGCAGGAACGGACATGGCGAAAAGAGATGGTGGCGGTTTCGAACTGTCCAAACCCGGCCCCTACCTCACCCGGATGATACTCTTTCTCGTGCTGGCGGGATTCCTCGTCGTCATTCTGGCGCCGCAGATCGAGACCGCCTTCATGTCCAATCCGGGGCTCAACGGCCTCATCTCCGGCGTTCTCGTGATCGGCATTCTTTACGCCTTCCGGCAGGTGATGAGCCTGACCGACGAAGTGCGCTGGGTGAACGAGTTCCGCCGCAGCGATCCCGGTCTTGCGATTTCCTCCGCGCCGAAGCTCCTCGCCCCGATGGCGACCATGCTGGGCGAGCGCAAGGGCCGCATGACGCTCAACACCTCATCCATGCGCTCCATTCTGGATTCGCTGGGCTCGCGCCTCGAAGAACAGCGCGAAATCTCGCGCTACATGATCGGCCTGCTCGTCTTTCTGGGCCTTCTGGGCACCTTTTGGGGCCTGCTGACCACCGTCACCTCGGTCGCGGGCACCATCGGCAGCCTGAGCGTGGAATCCGCGGACCCTGCCGCCGTCTTCACCAATCTGAAGGCAGGGCTCGAAGGACCGCTGCAGGGCATGGGCACGGCGTTCTCCTCCTCGCTTTTCGGTCTGTCCGGATCGCTTGTGCTGGGCTTTCTCGACCTTCAGGCAGGCCAGGCGCAGAACCGCTTCTACAACGAACTGGAAGAATGGCTCTCCACCGTGACCAGCATCGCCCATGACGGCGAACTGGCCGGCGCAGGTGCCGCCGAACGCCTCGAGGCCATCGAAAAGCTTCTGGAACAGGACGGCCACCCCTCCGCGCAGGCGCTGATGGCGCTCGCCGGGCAGGTCACGGCGCTCACCGATCAGATGCGCAAGGAGCAAGCGCTTCTGGAAGAGCTGACGAAGAAACTCGGCAAGACGGACTGAGCGCATGGCCATCGGCTCCAGAAAGATCAGGGGACGCGCCCCGAGCACCGACTACTGGCCCGGCTTCGTCGACGCCATGTCGAGCCTTTTGCTCGTTCTCATCTTCCTGCTGACGATCTTCATGATCACGCAGTTCTTCCTGACGCAGATCGTCTCCAACAAGGATTCCGCGCTCGACTACCTGAAGAGCCAGATTGCCGAACTGACGAGCCAGCTCGCAGTGTCGAAGCGCGAGAAAGCCGATTTGCAGTCGACCATCGCCTCCTTGCAGGCGTCTCTCTCCGCCGCCAATGACGAGAAGGACCGCCTTTCCGGCATGCTCGCCGACGCAAAAGGCTCCGGCGACAAGGTGTCCGCGCTTCAGGACAGGCTCGACAAACAGAAACGGATCTCCGACGACGCGCTCCAGCAGGTCGCCCTGCTGAACGAGCAGATCGCCGCCATGCGCCACCAGCTGGCCCAGCTTCAGGCATCGCTCGACGCGGCGGAGAAGAAGGACGAGGAATCCCAGGCCCAGATTGCCAATCTCGGCAAACGGCTCAATGCCGCGCTCGCCCAGAAGGTGCAGGAACTGGCGCGCTACCGGTCGGACTTCTTCGGCCGTTTGCGTAAAATTCTCGGCGACCGAAAGGACATCGAAGTGGTGGGCGACCGCTTCGTCATGCAGTCGGAAATCTTTTTCGATTCAGGCTCCGCCGATCTGAGCCCGGAAGGAAACCGCGAGCTGACGCAGATCGCCGATGCGGTGAAGCAGATCGCAAAGGATATCCCCGCGGACATCCCCTGGGTATTGCGCGTGGACGGCCACACCGACGCCAATCCGATCAACACACCGGAGTTTCCGTCCAACTGGGAACTTTCCACCGCCCGCGCGCTGAAAGTGGTTCACCTGCTGGAGAACGAAGGCGTCCCGCCCAAACGGCTCGTTGCCGCCGGCTTCGGCGAATACCAGCCGCTGGTGAAAGGCACCTCGCCCGAAGCCAACCGGCGCAACCGCCGCATCGAGTTCAAGCTGACGGAACGGTGAGCCACATTTCGCTCTCCGTCATTGAGAGCGAAGCGAAGCAATCCAGAAGCGATGCGGCAAAGAGGTGGATTGCTTCGTCGCTCTGCTCCTCGCAATGACGAAAATCCAACATTCTCAGTAAGCCTTCATCTCAGTGCTCTGCTTGCAGGCCAGGATCTTCGGCTCGAACACCGCGCCGATGAGCATCTGGTCCTTGTAGCCCGCCGCGACCGACAGACCGGAAATCTGTTCGCCCTTGTTGAGATAGATCGTCCCGGCCTTGCCGCCGCCTTCGCTGGCGGGTTCGACGCGAACCACCTGTCCCGGCGAGAGCGCCTTGGGGTCTCCGGCATGCTCCATGAACATGACGAGATCGGGATGCGACCCGATGAGCAGCGTCCCGTCCGGCAGCACGTCGATATTGTCCGTACCCGTCCCGAGTCGCGCAAAATCGAACGCCTCCAGCACCCCGCTTTGCGGTTCGCGCTTATAGACATGGAGCGCGGCCTCCATGGTCGTCGCCACATAGATCCGCGATCCGTCCGGGCTCACATTGATACCGTTGGGATAGCCAAGCGTATCCGCGGCGACGCGCATCTCGCTACCGTCGTAGTAGACGATATTGCCGTTCCGCAGCAGCAGGAAGTCGTCCACCATCTTGCCCGTCGGCGAGGACGTTCCGTGATCGTTGGTCGCATAGAAGCTGTCGGGACCCACCGCCACCACATCATTGGGCGACACGATAAGCGAGCTGCGCACGGTCTGCGCAAGCGTCAGCTGGTTGTCGTCGCCGATGTCGTAGATGAGGATTTCGCCGGCCCCGTTCGCCGGATGATTGACGACGAAAAGCCGCCGCGTCCCCGCCGCATCCTCGTAAAGCGATATGCCATGGGGACGGAAACTTTCAGGCTCGCGCGGCGTGACGGGACTGAGCGCCCAATCCTCGCGCGGCCCCTTGAGGTCGATGAGGTAGATCCCGCCTCGCACGGCGTCGCTCCCCTCGCCGCCCGCCATGACGGCCCGCCTGTCATAGGCGGAAACGAAGGCGACGCCGCGTTGCCTGTCCACCACGATGTCTTCCGGCCCCGGCACGGAGCGGATTTCATGGCAGTCGGCCGCCACTTCCGTCTGAACCTCGGTGAAATAGCCCGCGGCCGACAGAAAACGCCAGGTCAGCACGCTGCCGGCAAACACCACCGCGAATACGGCCAGGCCCGAATACACCAGCCATCTGGGCATCCGCCCCTCCCCTGTTGGTCTTGTTATCTGTTTCGTCTCTATTGAGCGGCCGCTTCGGCCTGCAGCGCCTCGACGGATCCACCTGCAAATTGCAGCTTGGCGAGCCTCCCGTAAAGCCCGCCATTGGACACGAGCTCCGCATGGGTGCCCGTTTCGACCACCCGGCCGTTTTCCATGACGATAATCCGGTCGGCCTTGAGCACCGTGGCGAGCCTGTGCGCGATGACCAGCGTCGTGCGATTCTGCATCAGCTCTTCAAGGGCAGCCTGCACCAGATGCTCGCTTTCGCTGTCGAGCGCGCTCGTCGCCTCGTCCAGCAGCAGCACCGGCGCATCGCGCAGGATGGCGCGCGCAATGGCGATACGCTGGCGCTGCCCGCCGGACAGCGTCACGCCCCGCTCGCCTACATGAGTGTCGTAGCCCTGGGGCAGCGCTTCGGCGAATTCGGCGATGCGGGCCGCCTCCGCCGCTGCGCGCACTTCCGCATCGCTCGCCTCCGGGCGGCCATAACGGATGTTTTCCGCCACCGTCGTGCCGAACATCACCGTGTCCTGCGGCACCACGGCCAGATGCTTGCGCACTTCCTCCGGGTCGGCCTCGGCCAGATCGATGCCGTCCAGCATCACCTTGCCCGATTGCGGGTCGTAGAAACGCAGCAGGAGCTGGAAGACGGTGCTCTTGCCCGCCCCGGAGGGGCCCACCAGCGCCACCGTCTCGCCCGGCGTCACATCGAGCGAAAACTCGTGCAATGCCGAAAAGTCGGGCCGTGTCGGATAGGAAAAGGTGACCTTGTCGAAGCCGATGGCGCCCGCCACGCGGCCCGGCAGCGCCCTGGGATTGGCAGGCGCCTGAATTTCCGGTTCCACATGCAGCAGTTCCACCAGCCGCTCCGTCGCGCCGGCCGCCATCTGCGTGTCGCCCCAGACTTCCGAAAGCGAGGCGAGCGAGGTCGCCGCGAAAAGCGCATAAAGGATGAATTCGGCGAGATTGCCGCCCGTCATCGTGCCCGCCAGCACGGCCTTCGCGCCGAGCCAGAGCACCACCACCACGCTCGACATGCCGAGGAAAAAGATCAGCGCCGTCAGCACGGCCCGCGCCGTGATGCGCCCGCGCGCGGCATTGAAGGTGCGTTCCACCGTCTCGGTGAACCGCTCGATCTCGATCTTTTCATGCGTGAAGGCCTGCACGGTCTGCACCGCGTTGAGGCTTTCGCTTCCGAAGGCGCTCGAATCCGCCAGCCGGTCCTGGCTGTCGCGCGAAAGCCGCCTGACCCAGCGCCCCAGCAGGATGAGAGGCAACATGATCGCAGGGATCGCGAAGAGCACGTAGAGCGACAGCTTGGGGCTCGTATAGGCCATCATCGACACGGCACCGATGAAGAGGAAGAGATTGCGCAGCGCGACCGAAGCCGACGATCCCACCACCTGCTTGATAAGCGTCGTATCGGCGGTAAGCCGCGACAGCACCTCGCCCGTTCGCGTCATCTCGAAAAAGGCGGGCGACAGGCGCAGCACATGCGCATAAACGGCGCTGCGGATATCCGCGACCACGCGCTCGCCAAGCCAGCTCACGAAAAAGAAACGCGAGGCCGACGAAATGCCAAGCACCAGAGCCACCCCGATCAGGGCCAGGAAATACTGGTCGATCAGCGAGGCATCCTCGGCATTGAAGCCGTGATCGATGATGCGGCCCGTGGCCAGCGGAAAGGCCAGCGTGGCCAGCGTCGCCCCCATCAGGGAGATCAGCGCCATCAGCAACATGCCCTTGTAGCGCCCCAGAAACGGTCTGAGCTTGCCGATAGGTTTCACACCCCGCGCCGGCGCACGGCGCAGGGCCTCTTCCTCAATGGCTTCGGCGACGGTATTGGCTGACCTGCTCATGGAAACGCATGCCTTTTGGAGATGAATGCCGGCAGGTATACCAAGCTCAAAATGGAAGAACCACAGACCCGCATGAGGCAAATAGTCCTTTTCACATTACCATTCATTTAGCGGCAAATGGCGCGCAGCAGTTCACGCCGGATCACCTCGGAGATGGTCTTTTGCGACCAACCACGATCCCCTGAAAGAAGCTGCCAGACCTGCAGGGAGGCCGCCGCCCAGATATAGTCGGCGGCCCGATCGGCGTCCCAGTCCTCTTTCAACCGGCCCTGCCGCTGGATTTCCCCAGTCACAGCGCGCAGGACGGCCAGAAGCTCCGCCATCCGGTCGTTCCAGGCGGCCGAGGCCTCCTCATCCGTCGCCTTGAGGCGCAAGAGCTCGCTGGCCACAGGATGTATCTCCGGCACGAAATCCAGCCACACGGCAAGGCACGCATCGAGACGCTGACAGCAATCTGCCTGTGCAAGGGCGCTTTCCATGGCCGCGCGAATGCCGAACCGCTCGTCCGCACGGTGAACGAGCGCCATAAGCAGCCCTCCCCGCGATCCGAAATGCACATAGACGGACTGGCGCGTAACGCCCGCCGCCTCGGCGATACGGCCAAGTGAGACATCAGCTCCCTCGGCAGCAATCAATGCCCAGGCCTCATCGAGGATCTCGTTTCTCGTTCGTTGAGACTTTCTATTTTTTGACATATGTAAAATTCTATATTATTTTACACTTGTAACATATTGAGGATTTTGCAGTGGCAATACAAGAACCCTTCGAGACCCGCATCGATAAACTCATCGTCGTATATGGGGACGGCTCGGACGGCGCCGCTCCAGACAAGGCGCAATGGCAATCTCTCGCCGCGCTCCCGCAGGACAGTCCGGCAACGCTGATCAATCGGTTTCAGATTCGCGAGACAGCCGCCTATCCCGCAGAGTCGGAATTTTCCGGCACAGGCGGCGAAGCGATCATGCGCTATGCGGCCACCTCCATGCATGTGCTGGAATCGCTGGGCGGGTCCTTCCTCCTTACCGCCCTCGTGCATGGTACGCTGATCGGCGAGCCGGGAGAGTGGAACCTCGTCGCCATCGGCAGCTACCCGGAAGCCCGCCTGATATTCGACCTTTTCGAGCGCCGGGAATACCAAGCAGCCTTCCTCCACAGAAAGGCTGCCTGCGCCCGCCAGGAGGTTCTGATTTGTGCCGGATAAGGCCCGCAAATTCCCCATCCCGACACTTGCGCAAAGTCGGCCTCTTCGTTATAAGCCCCCATTCCGGCAGCGCGGGCGATGAGCCGTCGCGCGCCGGCATCCGCGACATTCAGCCCTTCAGGAAGGCGCGAGCCATGAAGAAAGACATTCATCCCGAGTACCACGTCATCAACGTGGCCATGACCGACGGGACCACCTTCCAGACCCGCAGCACCTGGGGCGCGGAAGGCGACACGATGACCCTCGATATCGACCCGACCACCCATCCGGCCTGGACGGGCGGTTCGGCGCAGCTCGTCGACCGTGGCGGTCGCGTGAGCCGCTTCAAGAAGAAGTTCGACTTCATCAAGTAAGGCGGTTTCGCCCGAAAGACACGAAAAAGCCCCGCTTTCCATATGGAAGGCGGGGCTTTCGTTTGCCTGAAGGATCGACGCGGCGCTTATTCGGGAACCGGAAAGCGCAGCACATTCTCCTGGAAGAAATCTTCGGCCCGGCGGATCTGCTCGGCCACCGGATTGACCGCGCGCGACCGCGTATCGCCGCCCCGCCTCAATTGCTCGTCCAGCCTCTGCACCCGCTCATAGAGCCGCTCGGAGCGCTCGACGAGCTCGAGGAGATCGCCCGGCAGGCCGGGCGTGTCCTTCATGGAGGCCGTATTGGCCAGTTCCTTGGTCGAGAGCTGGTAGCGCTCGTCCTCCGCCTCTTCCGGCGACACCTCGGCGCTCACCACCGCCTTGCGGATCAAGAGCCAGGCGGCCACCTGCATCAGCCTGGTGGTCAGGCGCATGCTCTCCGTCGCATAGGCAAGCGAGGCATGGCGGTTGAGATAGCGCGCGGCGTCCCGGCCTTCCCCGTCCAGATAGGCGGAGGTCTGCTCTACGAGCTGCATCCCCTCTTCGTATGTGCGCTCGAAGAGTTCGCGCTGCATGCTCGCCGCGAGCCCTGCGCCGGGCTCTGCGAAAACGATCTCGTCGGGGTTTTCATTTCTCGTCATTGCCATCTCCCGCCCTGTCGGGTGGTCCATCTCGAAACAATCCAGCGAACAGGCATCAAGAGCCATGCCAGCGCAGGCTGTGCCGCAACGGGTCATACACAGGGGGATGTGGCGGAAAATCTAGCCGGAAAAGCCGTCCCGACAAAGATACCGGGACAAATTTTACAATGCTGAGACAAAAAAGAGCCGCGGCGAACCGCGGCTCAGTTAAAACAGGGAGGCGTCAAACAGAGTGGATAGGAGCCACTCAAAATCCAGATGGCTGGATTTACGCAAGGTCACCCTAGCAACCCCTTACTAACAGAAGCTTACCCTTGTGGCAATTTGCCGCAAGGGCGGCAGTCGGATAATTTCCATAGATCAGACGAATTAGTCTTTTTATTTCAACAGGTTGCGTGACTGCCTACTTTTTGAACAGTGCTTCGGCTTCCGACCGGCTGCCCCGCTTGCTATCCAGAAAATTGCGCACACGGTCTATTTCACCTTCCAGCGCAGTGATTCGGTCCTGAAGCTCCTCGATGCCGAGAAGGCTCAGATCCTCGCTCAGAAATGCGCCCAGCGAGGCGGCCCGCCGACGGCGAGGTTCATTGTCGTCATCCATCGTTTTCGTCCTCTCATTTCCGGACGTGTCACGTCTCCGGCCCAGTGTGGGAGCGCCGGTCTTGACCTGCAAGCCGGTCACAAGGATTGTCCGGTATCCGACCCCGCTCCCCCAACCAAGCCCCTTTGAGGAACGCCCATGTCCAACGCCCTGCCCGCCCGGATGACCGCCATCGCCATTGACGAACCCGGCGGCCCCGAAGCACTGGTGCCGGTGGAGATCGACCGCCCGGAGCCCGGACATGGCGAGATCCTGATCCGGGTCGCGGCGGCCGGTATCAACCGGCCGGACGTCTTCCAGCGGATGGGCTTCTACCCCGCTCCGCCCGGCGCGCCGGATACACCCGGCCTGGAAGTGGCCGGCGAAGTGGTGGCGACGGGACCGGGCGTGACGCAGTGGAAGGCGGGCGACAGGGTTTGCGCGCTGGTGGGCGGCGGCGGCTATGCCGAATATTGCCTCGCCCATGAAAGCCACGCCCTGCCGGTGCCCGCGGGCCTGAGCATGACGGAAGCCGCGGCGCTGCCCGAAACCTTCTTCACCGTCTGGACCAATGTCTTCGAGCGCGGCGCGCTGAAGGCGGGCGAAACCTTTCTCGTCCATGGCGGCACCAGCGGCATCGGCACCACGGCGATCCAGCTCGCCTCGCTGATGGGCGCCCGCGCCTTCGCCACCGCCGGCTCGCCGGAAAAATGCGAGGCCTGCCTCAAGCTCGGCGCGGAAGCCGCCATCGACTACAAGACCCAGGATTTCGTGGAAGAGACGAAAAGCCTCACGGGAGGCCGGGGCGTCGACGTAATCCTCGACATGGTGGGCGGGGACTATATTGCCCGTAACATCAAGGCCGCCGCGCAGGACGGCCGCATCGTCTCCATCGCCTTCCTGAACGGCTCCACCGCAGAGGTGAATTTCATGCCCGTCATGCTGAAGCGGCTGACGCTGACGGGCTCCACGCTGCGGGCCCGGGGAATTGAGGAAAAAGCGGGCATCGCCGCGGCACTCCAGGAAAAAGTCTGGCCGCTGCTGGAAGCGGGCCGGGTAAAACCGGTCATCGACGCCACTTTCCCGCTCCGGGACGCCGCAAAGGCCCATGAACGCATGGAATCCAGCGCCCATATCGGCAAGCTCGTCCTCACATTGGAGTGACGGAGGCCCGGATCGGGCTTTCATTGGAAGCCGTTTGAAATTATATAAGCGGCATACCCACTCAATTCTCGATCAGGAGAAAAGGGGTCATCCGGCTGAAACCCGGGTGAACCAGAGGAGATGATATGACCCAGCCGCTTATGCCCAAGGCGACCGCCGTCTGGCTCGTCGAAAATACCGCGCTGACATTCGACCAGATTGCGGAATATTGCGGCCTGCATGTGCTTGAAGTGAAGGGCATCGCCGATGGCGACGTTGCCGCCGGCATCAAGGGCATGGACCCTGTGGCCGCCGGCCAGCTCTCCCGCGCGGAGATCGAGCGCTGCCAGAACGATTCCGACGCCCGTCTCAAATCCTCCGAAAGCAAGCACAAGCTGCCGCCGGTCGTCGCCCGCAAAGGCCCGCGCTATACGCCCGTCTCGCGCCGTCAGGACCGCCCGGACGCGATCGCCTGGCTGCTGCGCTACCATCCGGAACTTTCCGATGCGCAGGTCGGCAAGCTTGTCGGCACGACCAAGCCGACCATTCAGAGCGTGCGCGACCGCAGCCACTGGAACTCGGCCAACATCAAGCCGGTCGATCCGGTGACGCTGGGCCTGTGCTCGCAGAT
>CAYSVF010000003.1:0-22871 GCA_964434415.1 uncultured Parvibaculum sp. | reverse complement strand
CCTCGACAGCGATCTGCTGTCCGCGCTTGTCGCCGCGGCAGACGGCAAGCTGGGCGGCGTGGCGCTCGACTGGAAGAACGAGACCGCGCTCACCGTGGTCATGGCCTCGAAGGGCTATCCCGGCGCCTATCCGAAGAACACTGAAATTCGCGGGCTCGACAAGGCGTCGACGCTGGAGGGCGTGCAGGTGTTTCACGCGGGCACCACGCGCGATGGCAACAGGCTTCTGGCGACCGGCGGACGTGTGCTCAACGTAACGGCCACCGGCGCGAGCGTCGCCGAAGCGCAGGCGCGGGCTTATGAAGCCGTGCGGCTCATTGACTGGCCGGAAGGGTTTTGCCGCAACGACATTGGCTGGCGCGCCATCGAGCGTGAAACGGGCGCAGTCTGAGCGACTGGACATGCAGGGGCAGCACCTCAAGATGATTTTCGCACCGAAGAACAAAAACGCATTGAAGGGGAGGAGCGCATGAGCGAGAGCGCAGAAAGCCGTCAGGACATGTTTTCCGGCACCAAGGAAGTGGCCGAAACGCATAAATTCGATGAAGCGAAGCTCGAGCAATATATGCAAGCGCATGTAGAGGGCTTCGAGGGACCGCTGGAGGTCCGCCAGTTCAAGGGCGGACAGTCGAACCCGACCTACCAGCTCGTCACGCCCCGCAAGAAATATGTGATGCGCCGCAAGCCGCCGGGGAAACTGCTCCCTTCCGCGCATGCGGTGGACCGCGAATACAAGGTCATCACGGCGCTGCATTCCATCGGCTTTCCCGCACCGAAGACCTATTGTCTCTGTGAGGATGAAAATATCGTCGGCACCATGTTCTATATTATGGACATGGTGGAGGGCCGCGTTCTCTGGGATCCGATGCTGCCCGGCTTCGATCCGCAGACGCGCCGGAAGATGTACGAATCGCTTGCCCATACCATGGCGGATCTGCACATGGTCGATTACGAGAAAATCGGGCTTGGCGACTTCGGCAAGCCCGGCAACTATTTCGCCCGCCAGATTTCACGCTGGTCGAAACAGTATGTCGCCTCGGAAACCGAAACCATTCCGGAAATGAACAAGCTGATGGAATGGCTGCCGGAACATGTGCCGGATGACAGCTCGACCAGCATCGTGCATGGCGACTACCGCATGGACAATACGGTCATGCACCCGACGGAGCCGCGCGTGGTTGCCGTGCTCGACTGGGAACTTTCCACGCTCGGCCATCCGCTGGCAGATTTCACCTACTCCATGCTGCAATGGGTCATGCCGCAGATCGGCGACGGCGCAGGCGTCGCCACCATCGCCACCGCAGACCTGGCGTCTCTCGGCATTCCAACGCTGGAAGAATATGTGCAGCTCTACTGCGAGCGGACGAACCGTCCGGGTATCGACAATCTGGACTACTATTTCGCGTTCAACTTCTTCAAGCTCGCCGGCATCCTTCAAGGCATTGTCGGGCGCGTGCGGGACGGCACGGCGTCCAGCGCTCATGCCGAAGAACAGGCTGCCCGCGTTAAACCCCTTGCACAAACGGCGTGGAAGTTCGCTCAGCGGGCTGGCGCCATGTGACTCTGCATGAAATAGTAACGCCGCCGAATAACAAGAAACGAGTCAGTACATCTTATGAGTAACGCAGAGTGGGTTCGCCGGGGATTCGAGATCAGTCTGGAGAAAGATCGTCTCGATCGCGAAGCGATCACGAAGATGCTGAAAGCCACCTATTGGGCCCATGACGTCCCGGAGACGGTTCTTTGGGACAGCATCATGAATTCCCGCGCCTACGGGCTTTTTTCCCCGGAAGGCGAACAGGCCGGTATCGGCCGCATGGTGACAGATCTTTCCCGCTTTGCATGGATGAGCGATGTCTATGTCCTCCCCGTACATCGGGGGCAAGGCCTTGGGGAATGGCTCATCCACACCATGATCAACGATCCGGCCGTCGCGGGCGTGCGGCGCGTCATGCTGAACACGCATGATGCGCAGGATCTCTACAAGCGCTTCGGCTTCGAAGAGATCGCCGATGGAAGCGAGGAAGCCCGCAGGATGATGCAGCTGCTGCGCGCGCCCGACGAAGGAAACTGACACCTGGTCAGTTGGTCTCTTTCGTGCCGTTCAGGCCTTCCGCCGACACGATGTGAATATCGCGTTGCGGGAACGGAATTTCTATTCCGTTCTCGTGGAAGCGGTCCCACACTTCCAGCAGCACATCGCTTCGCACGTTGACGGTGCCCTGTTCCGGGTCGTCCACCCAGAAGCGCAATTCCAGATCGACGGAGCTGTCGCCGAAACCGACCATCCGCGAGACCGGCGCCGGCAAGCGCAATACGCGCGGGCAGGCAAGCGCGGCTTCCTCGATCAGCTTCATCGCGAGCCGCACATCTGCATGATAGGAAACGCCGATGGGAATATGCATGCGGACATTGCGGTCCGAGTAGGACCAGTTCACCACCTGCTGCGTGATGAGGTCTTCGTTCGGGATCAGATATTCCTTGCCGTCGCGCGTCACAACCGCTGCATAGCGCGCGCCCAGCTTGCGGATCCAGCCATAGGCATCGCCAACTTCGATCACGTCGCCCGGCTTGATGGAGCGGTCGAGCAGCAGAATGATCCCGCTGATCAGGTTGGAAACGACCTTTTGTAGACCGAAGCCGATACCCACGCCCACCGCGCCTGAAAAGACGGCAAGCGCCGTGAAGTCGATCCCCACACTGGTGAGCGCCACCAGCACGGCGATGGTGATGAGCGCGATACGCAAAATCTTGCCGACCAGCACCTGGGCGGCGGGCGTAATCCCTTCCACATGGGCGAGCTGGGATTCGAGCAGCTTCGACAGCAGATTGGCCGCCCAGAGCAATACGACGAACAGGGCCGCACCCGTCAGCAGCATCAGGACGGAGATACGCAAACTTCCCGCACGGATGGCGGCGGCGTCCAGCGCATGCATGACCGGCTGCAGCCAGCCGAGAATGGCGAGCGCCGCGATCACCCAGACAGTGGTCGAAAAGAGCGCGGACACGACCGCGCTGCCGATAAAGGCACCCACGAAGCGGATTACCACCCAGGCGACCAGCAGGCTGGTCGCCAGATATAACAGGTCCGATGTCGTACCGGCCGCGGTAAGAGCAGCCGCCGCAACCCAGAGCATGATGAGCGCGCTCAGCGCGGCGATCAGCGGGATCTGGTGTTCCAGCGTGCGCACAACCCAGCGGGGAAACGAGGAGCCGCCGATCATGCTGTGCAGTCTTGGTGCAACCCGTTTCCCGATCTGGAGAGCCGCAATCGCGACGGCGAAAATGATCGCAAGTTCCACCAGCGCATGCCAGTTGAACAAGCTGGTCTCTATGCGATTCCAGAACGTCTCCAGTGCACGTTCCGCGCTGCTTGCGAAATCCTGCACACTGTCGGAAAGAACGACTGCTTTCTCACCCTCTTCCATGGCACTACTCAAGCATTCCGCCGGCGGAAAGTCGAGCGACCTCCCTCAATAGAGGAACATCGGCATGCCTTGCACCTTGGCGATGCGCGGACGATAGGCTTGCGTGTCGTAAAGTGCGTCCACATCGACCCGGCGCTGGCCCTTGATACAGGTATCGCCCGGCACGGTGGTGTAATTGCCGTCGCGTATCGCCATCATCAGGCCGTGCTTGCCCTCGTCCAGAAGCTGGACGGCCATGGTGCCGTAGCTCTTTGCTACCATCAGGTCCAGCGCGTCCGGGGCGCCGGCCCGCATCATGTACCCCAACGACTGGCTGACGATGCCGACGCCGGTGATGCGCTTGATTTCCTCGCCGAGGAGCTCACCCACACCGCCCAGCTTTCGATGGCCATAGGCGTCCGCCTCGCCGCGCTCGACGATTTCGCCGCCCTGCATCTGCGCGCCCTCGGAAACGACCACCATGGAATAATTGGAGGGATTGTCCGCGCGGTCCTTCAGCAATTGCTCGGCAAGACGGTTCACATCGAACGGCACTTCGGCGATGAGCGCCCGATCCACATCGGCCAGATAGCCTGCAATAAGGGCCGTCTCGCCGGAATTGCGGCCGAAAAGTTCTATCACCGCGATGCGTTCATGGCTGCCGGTCGAGGTGCGCAGCGAGGTGATATGGTCGACCGAGCGCGAGACGGCGGTGGAAAAGCCGATGCAGTAATCGGTGCCGAACACGTCATTATCCATCGTCTTGGGTACGGCCATCACCTTCATGCCTTCCTGGTGCAGCCTTGCGCCGTAAGACAGCGTGTCGTCGCCGCCTATGGGCACCAGCGCATCGACCTCCAGCGCCTCCATCACGCGCAGCACATGAGGCGTGCAGTCGTATAGCCCCTTGTCGTTCTTTTCGAATTTCCCTTTCAGGAAATCGGGCAGATCTTCTTCCTTCACCTTGCCGGGGTTGGTGCGCGAGGAATGCAGTACCGTGCCGCCGGTGCGGTCGATGGTGCGCACCGCGTTCGGATCGAGCCGCATCAGATGTTTCTCGCTGCCTTCGGGATCGTCTGGGTTCCATTCGAGCGGTCCGGCCCAGCCGCGCCGGAAGCCGACCACTTCCCAGCCGAGTTCGCTCGCCCGCCGCGTCACAGCCTTGATGCAGGGATTGAGACCCGGCACATCGCCACCGCCTGTGAGAATTCCGATCCGCATAACTGGCTCCCCTTTTGAGACACGACAGGATAGCTTCGCCTTCACCTTAACAAAGCACGGCCCCGATCTCTTCCATGAGCGCGAATAAAAATCTGACAATCGCTGTCGCCGGCCTGGGCCGCCGCATTGCGACCGTTCTGCGCAACCTTGCCGCCGCCGCGCCCGGGCTCAGAATTGCCGGATATGTCGACCCCGCCCCGACCGGCCGGAACATGCTCGAAGAACGGGGCATCGCCACGGGCGAGGCGTTCGGCGATGTCGCCGCCATGCTGGCTGAGACACGGCCAGATCTTCTCATGGTCGGCTCGCCCAATCATCTTCACCTCGACCATATCGAGACGGGACTTGCCGCGGGCATTCGCGTCTTTACCGAAAAGCCGGTTGTCAGGACGGAGGATGAAAGCTGGGCGCTTGCCAGAAGCCTGCGCGCGCATGGCGAGGACGCGGTGCTTGTCGGGCTTGTCCTGCGCTCCTCGCCTCTGGTGCGGGCCGTCAGCGACTATCTCGCCGCCGGCAAACTCGGACTCCTCATCAGCATGGAAGGCAATGAGCACCTCCACCCCGAACATGGCGCTTTCCTGATGCGGGACTGGCGCCGTCATCAGCACCATGGCGGCTCCTTCCTGCTCGACAAATGCTGTCACGACTTCGACCTCTACCGCCTGTTCACCGGCGCGCGTCCCCGGTCGGTTTCGAGTTTTGGCGGAAGGACCATATTCACCTCCGAAAACGAGGCGATGGGCACAAGCACCTATCCGGACGGAACGCCTGCCTACACGCTCTGGCGCGCGGGCTGGAACGGCGGCAACAGCACCTTCGCCAGCGATGCCGACGTGACCGACCATCAGGTCGCTATCGTCGAATATGAAAACGGCGTCCGGCTGTCGTTCCACGCCAACAGCCATGCCGGTGTGCTGCAGCGGCGCTGGTATCTCGCTGGAACGGGCGGCGCCCTCGAAGCGGATCTCGTCACCAACCGCCTCACCTGGCGCGACGCGCTCAATATAGAGCCGCCGGAAGAAAGGGCTTTCGAAGCGAAGGTCGAAGGACACTACGGTTCGGACGAACAGATGGGCCGCGACCTTGCCGCACATCTTCTCGAAGGCGCGCCCTTCCCGGTGCAGGTCTATGACGCACTGGTTGCAGGCCTCACCGTGATGGCTATCGATCGTGCGATGCGGCAAGGCACAGTCATCGATTGCCGCCCCCTGTGGGAGAGGCTCGACAGGGAACTCGGCCGCATCTGACAGTAAAAAGGCCCGGGCCGACGGCCCGGGCCCCGATTGCCGCCCATTCTTTCATCAGAGGCTTTCAGCCCCCGGTTCGGTGACACCGCCTTCCGAGACTTCGAGAATGGCTTCGGCCATTTCGTATTTCGTCAGGAAGCGGGCGATGGATCCGAAGGTCGAGGTCCGCAAGGGCCCGCCATGATGATCGGCCGTTGCAAATCCCGACACGAAGATCGATCCGGCGGCCCGCAGAAGGCCCGACAACCGAACCGTCTGCGGCTCGTAATACTCCCGCAAGCGTTGCGTGATCTCGACCCTGCTGCCTGTGTCGTAGATTGCAGCGATGAGCACATCCATCACGAAGTTCGTGCAGTTCTGATATCGCCACTCATAGGGGTTCGCGACGACGGAATAGGCCGGCACATGCAGCTTCCGGTAGGTCGGAGACTTCAGCACACGCAGGATTTCCATCTGCAGCTCGGCATTCGGAATGATGATCCCTGCCTTGAGATCGACGACGGCGCCGAAAAACTCTGCGGGAAAGTCCTGCACAAGTTCGCTGCGCGCGGAGTCTTCCTCGGTTTGATAGAGATTGTAGACGGCGTAGCCGTTCACCTTGCCGCCGTCCGGCGCCGTCACCTCGGAATAGACCCAAATGCCGACATGCGTGTAGTCGCCGGTGCCTTCGGGCATGTCGTCGGGATCGCGGCCCATGCGCGACACCAGCGCCACCACGGCGCCCCGCTCCGCCAGGATACGCTCCACCTTCTTGGCAAAGGGGACCACGCGTTCGGGAGATTCGATCGTGCTTGCTCCCGAACTCATCTGCGCCTGGGCGGGGAGAGTTGCCAGACCGCAGAACAAAAGCCCGCAGGCGAAAAAAATGCGCTTCATCATGGTTCAACGCTCCCCTTCTTCGTGCCGCGCTTTCAGCGCCCTGTCAGGCGAGGGGCCGGTCACGATGGTCTTGTCCGTGACCATGAGGGGCTGACGGCTCTTCGTCCGCTCGTAGAGCGTCATCGACCCACCCACGGCGAGAGGCCCGGCCACCGCTATGCCGGTACCTGCGACGCTCAGAACCGGCAGGGCAACACCGATGGCGGAAATCGCGGCACCCTTCGCGACGGAATCACCCATCGCCTCGGAGAGGGCGTGCGAGCCCTGGGCGCTCGAACCGGGATCCGCGACGGCGGCTCCCGGGAAGGAGAGTGCGGCCACCGCCGCCATCAGAAACTTTCTCATCATCGTCATTCTCCATTTTGATGTGAACACTCACTCACTACAAAACCGGCAAATGGCGATATTCGGGCCCCTGCCGGATGACTGGCTTCAGATCAGGTTGAAAGGACCCTTCGGATCGCACCGATCACTTCGGGCAGACGCGGCGTAAGCGGGCCGCCGAGCTCTCCATAGGCCACGCCTTCGGCCGGATGCTCGATGATTCCAAGCAGGATCTGGACACCGAGATCCGGATCGAAATCGCGCAATTCACCACTCCGCGTCGCCGTCTCCAGCAGGCCGCGCAGCACCGAAAAGGGTGTCGGCGTGCCTTTCGGCACTTTCGACTGCTCCCCGGTCTGGAATGTCATGATATACATCCAGAGCGTGGGGTCCGCATCGAACAAGCGGTAGAACTGTGCCGTCGCCATCTCGACCTTGTCGACCAGCGTCCCCTCCCGGCCGTCCAGTTGGGCCAGGAAATTGGAGAAAGGCATGAAGCCGTCGAGGAACATCTCGTTGGCCAGCGCGTCCTTGCTCTCGAAATGGCGGTAGATGGTGCCCTCCGCGATCCCGGCGCGGTCGGCAATCTCGCGCGTTGTCGTCGCCGATATGCCCTGGGCGACAAAAAGCCCGAGGGCGGCCTCGACGATCCGCTTCTTGGTTCCCGAACCACGTATGTTTTCGCGAGTGATCATTCACTCACATTATGAGACCTTTCATCTGACGTCAAGCCCTCCCCCCTTGGCTTGTTCACGGGCTCGTTCTTGAGGGCCCGGTTCAGGGGCCGGGCCCCGGTCCTGCTCAGGCGCTCTTGCCGCGGGCTTCGATCGGCCAGATATCGACCAGCGCATCGCCCTTCACGACGAAATAGGCGTCGTAGAGGTTCACGGTCGGATCGCAATGCGGGGTGACGGCGGTGAGAGTCGTGCCCAGCGGCAGGGTCGCGCCGTCGGGCAGCAGGATGCCACCCTGCTCGTCGCCGAAGAAGAAATAACCCGCCCCTTCCGGGGCGCCGGAATGAAGCACGGGCGTTTCGGCGTCGGTGGAGAAGGCCTTGAAGCCTGCATCCGTCGTGGCGAGGTTCTTCGTGTTGTTGGACACCACACTCATCTGCACGAAGAGCGATGTGTCGAAGGGCATCGGCGCGCCGCCTTCTATCGGCACGTCGTTATACTGCTTGTCCATGAAGATGTAGGACCCGCCCTGCAGCTCGGTCAGAACCTTCGCCTCGGGGTCGATATTGTAGCTGCCCGTGCCGCCGCCGCTCACGATATCGCAGGGCAGGCCCGCCGCCTTCAACCGGTCGCGCATCTCGCCCAGCACTTTCATGCAGGCCAGCGACTTCTCGCGGCGCTCTTCGAAATTCTCGATATGCATGAGGTGACCGGCATAGGCCTGAAGCCCCATCAGCTGGAGAGAATCGGCTGCGTCCACCAGTTCGGCCAGCTCGAAGGCGTCGTCGCCCGGTGCAATGCCGGTGCGGTGCAGGCCGACGTCGAGATCGACGATGCATTTGAGCGCCTTGCCGCGGCCGTCCTTCAACGCATCCTGCGCGGCGGCGGCCAGGGCCCGCACGTTTTCCGCATTATCCACGGCGACGATCAGCTCCGGCATGCCGGCATTGAGATCGACCAGCCGCTCGATGCCCTGCCCCGTCACCACGGGCGAGGTGAGCAGGATGCTCTCGATCGCCCCGTCGCCCGCCTCGAAAAGCGCTTCGGCCTCGCCGAGCTTGGCGCAGCAGATGCCGACCGCACCCGCCTCGATCTGCCGCCTGGCGATGGAGGCGCATTTATGTGTCTTGGCATGGGGACGAATGGAAAGACCGTTCTTTGTGCAATGTGCGGCCATAGCGGCGATGTTCTTTTCCAGCGCCTCCAGATCGACGACCAGCGCCGGCGTCGGGATCGTTTGTCGCGATCCCTGTTTGCCGATCATCTCGCGGGCGGTTTGCAGGGCTTTCGACATGTTTACAGGCTCCCCAGATTGGCTGGCCGGCGCGGCGGCCTTCACGATGGCGCGCCATCCTAAACACGCAGCGGACAACGGCAAGGGCGTGGCGCCGCAATGCCGGAATACATGCAATTTATTATGGTTTTTCCGCGGAAAGGCGCATATCGACGTAGTGCCATGACAGGGCATTCACAGTGGTGTATGCGATAAGCTGACTTATTGTTGGTAGCGTACGCACTCTCCGGGGGGACTGGGTGTCAGAGAGCGACGCAGGAGAGAGCTCGGGGGAGCAACCCGTTGGCCGTAAAACAGCGTATGGCGGCCCCGAAAGGGGACATGCCCAAACAAACATCGAGCGACAAGCGCGAGGCGATCATCGATGCCGCGTTCGATCTGTTTCGCCATTACGGCTATCGCCGCACCTCGATGGAAGACATCGCCCGGGCCGCCGGCGTCGCCAAGGGAACGCTTTACCTCTATTTCGCCAGCAAGGAAGAGCTCTTCGAGGCTATCGCCCGAATGCTGGCCGCGCGTATGCTGACAGCGATCCAGGAAGCCATCGCCTGCGACCAACCTCTTGAAGAGCTATTTCTGGGCGTGCTGGACGCCAAGCTCGGCGCTGTCTGGCGCTGGATCTATTCAAGCCCCCATGCCGCGGAACTGCTGGATCCACAGCACCAGCTCCCCGACGACGTTTTCGAGGAAGTGGACACGACCTTCCGTTCCATCATCGCGAAACTCATTCAGAAGGGTGTGGATAGCGGCGAACTCGACCTGCAAGCAGCCGGGTTCACCACGGAATCGGCGGCAGCCACCCTGATCACGGCCGCCTATGGCGCGGAAAAGGCAGCGGATGAGGTGGAATTCCGCGAGACGCTTGCCAATATCGTCCGCGTCACGCTGCGGGGTCTCCGGGCCTGACCGCTCCCCGCTCACGAGCTGTAGCGGCCCGCCTGCCGACCCGAAAAACGAGAGTCCCCGCAGCGGTTTATCGCCACTCCCCGCTTGACACTCCGCCACCCCCCTCCTATTTCTCGCCAGAGCTATTGGCACTCACTTTCCCAGAGTGCTAACAGCTTCCAAAAAATCTAGGGTTTCCCGCCAAAATGGCGGTTCCGAAACAGGAGACGCAAGAGATGAAATTCCGTCCTTTGCATGACCGAGTTGTCGTGCGCCGGGTCGAGGAAGAGGCCAAGACTGCCGGTGGCATCATCATCCCCGAGACCGCTCAGGAAAAGCCCTCCCAGGGTGAGATCGTCGCGGTGGGCCAGGGCGCCCGCGGTGAAGACGGCAAGGTCGTACCGCTCGACGTCAAGGTCGGCGACCGTGTGATTTTCGGCAAATGGTCGGGCACGGAAGTGAAGATCGACGGCGAGGACCTGCTCATCATGAAAGAGTCCGACGTCATGGGTGTGCTCGAGGGCAAATCCAAGAAGGCTGCTGAATAAGGCTCGCAAGTCCGATGTGACGGCTGCGGGCCTTTTTGCTGCCCCGCGCCGACAGGATCCGTGAGCCCAGAACAAGGAACATAGGAATATGGCCAAAGAAGTGAAATTCGGGCGCAACGCCCGCGAGAAGATGCTGCGTGGCGTCGACATTCTCGCGGACGCCGTGAAGGTGACGCTCGGCCCGAAGGGTCGTAACGTCGTGATCGAAAAGTCCTTCGGTGCGCCGCGCACCACGAAGGACGGCGTGTCGGTCGCCAAGGAAATCGAACTGGAAGATCGGTTCGAGAACATGGGCGCGCAGATGGTCAAGGAAGTCGCTTCCAAGACCAACGACACCGCCGGTGACGGCACCACCACCGCGACCGTGCTCGCCCAGTCGATCATTCGCGAAGGCGCGAAGTCGGTTGCCGCCGGCATGAACCCGATGGATGTGAAGCGCGGCATCGAGCAGGCCGTGAAGGCTGCCGTCCAGGACATCATGAAGCGCTCCAAGAAGGTGAAGTCCAACGAGGAGATCTCGCAGGTCGGCACCATTTCCGCCAATGGCGAGCGCGAAATCGGCGAGATGATCGCCAAGGCGATGGAAAAAGTCGGCAATGAAGGCGTGATCACGGTCGAGGAAGCCAAGTCTCTCGAGACCGAACTCGACGTCGTGGAAGGCATGCAGTTCGACCGCGGCTACCTGTCGCCCTATTTCATCACCAATGGCGACAAGATGGTGGCGGAGCTCGACGAGCCCTTCATCCTTCTCCATGAGAAGAAGCTCACCAGCCTGCAGCCGATGCTGCCGATCCTCGAATCGGTCGTGCAGAACGGTCGTCCGCTCCTCATCATCGCCGAGGACATTGAGGGCGAGGCCCTGGCGACGCTCGTTGTCAACAAGCTGCGCGGCGGCCTGAAGGTTGCGGCCGTGAAAGCCCCGGGCTTCGGCGATCGTCGCAAGGCGATGCTGGAAGACATCGCGGTGCTGACGGGCGGTCAGGTGATCTCCGAAGATCTCGGCATCAAGCTCGAAAACGTGACGATGGACATGCTCGGCTCGGCCAAGCGCGTCTCCATCACGAAGGACGACACCACGGTCGTCGACGGTCTTGGCAAGAAGAAGGACATCGAGGCGCGCGTCGCCCAGATCCGTCGCCAGATCGAGGAAACCACCTCGGACTACGACAAGGAGAAGCTGCAGGAGCGTCTCGCGAAGCTTGCCGGTGGTGTGGCCGTGATCAAGGTCGGCGGCGCCACGGAAGTGGAAGTGAAAGAGCGCAAGGACCGTGTGGACGACGCGCTCAACGCGACCCGCGCCGCGGTGGAAGAAGGTATCGTCCCCGGTGGCGGCACCGCCCTTCTGATGGCTGCCAAGGCCGTCGCGAAGCTGACCGACGAGAACCGCGACATTCAGGCGGGCATCAACATCGTGAAGCGTGCGCTTGAAGCCCCGATCCGCCAGATCGCCGAAAACGCCGGCGTGGAAGGCTCGATCGTGGTGCAGAAGGTGCTGGAATCGAAGCAGGCCAATTACGGCTTCGACGCCCAGAACGAGGCCTATATCGACCTCGTCGCGGCCGGCATCATCGACCCGACCAAGGTCGTGCGTACCGCGCTTCAGGACGCCTCCTCCGTCGCAGCCCTGCTGATCACGACGGAAGCCATGATTGCCGACAAGCCGAAGCCGGAAGGCTCCGGCGGCGGCATGCCCGATATGGGTGGCATGGGCGGCATGGGCGGTATGGGCGGCATGATGTAATCATTCCGACCCGTCCGGCCTCACAGCCGACGAGTTACGCCAAAGTCTATGAGGGCCGGTGGAAACACCGGCCCTTTTCTTTGAGCCGCCATTGCCTGCGAAGCCTGACGCAGCGACATCCAGCCTCTGCCGATGTCCCTGTGACAGCAGCCTTTGGAGTCACTAGAGTCCCGCCCAACAAGACATTCAAATCGGGACGGAACATATGGACTTCTCTTTTTCGGCGGCGGACGAAGAATTCCGCATGATGGTGCGGGACTTCTTCGAGAACGAATATCCGAGCGACATCGTGGAAAAGATCGGGCGGGGACATTCTCCGTCGAAGGAAGACTATCAGCGCTCCGAACGCGCACTTGCCACGAAAGGCTGGCTGGCGGTCAACTGGCCTAAATCCGATGGCGGCACGGGCTGGACCGCCAACCAGAAATACATCTTCGACGAGGAACTGGAACGCGCGGGTGCGCTCAATGTCGTGCCCATGGGTCTGCTTTATGTCGGGCCGGTCATCTACACCTTCGGCACCGAGGAACAGAAACAGCGCTGGCTGCCGGGTATTCTCGACAGCACCACTTTCTGGGCGCAGGGCTATTCGGAGCCTGGCTCGGGCTCGGACCTTGCCTCGCTGCAGTGCGCAGCAGTGCGAGAGGGCGACGAATATGTCGTCAACGGCACCAAGATCTGGACCAGCCTCGGCCAGCATGCCGACTGGATTTTCTGCCTGCTGCGCACGGACAACTCCGGCAAGAAGCAGGAAGGCATCACCTTCCTCTGCATCGACATGGCGACGCCGGGGGTCACGGTGACCCCCATCATCACCATCGACGGCAAGCATTCATTGAACAGCGTCACCTTCGAGGATGTCCGTGTGCCGGTGGAAAACCGGATCGGCGAGGAAGGCAAGGGCTGGACCTACGCCAACTACCTGCTTGGCCATGAGCGCACCTCCTATGCGCATGTCGCAGGCAAACGAAAACAACTTGAAGATATTCGCGCGACGGCCATGCGGACCGAAAGCGACGGCGCGCGGCTTCTGGACGACCCGGCCTTTGCCGAAAAGCTTGCCACGCTTGAGACGCGCCTCGATGCACTGGAACTGACCGTGCTGCGGACGCTGGCCTCGGTCGCGGAAGGCGGCGCGCCGGGCGAGGAATCGTCGATCCTCAAGATCATCGCAACGGAACTCGCGCAGGACATTACCGAGCTCGGCATGGAAGTCCATGGCGCTTATGCGCAGGCCTCCTTTCCGGATTCGGCAGCGCCCGCCTGGACCGACAACACGCCCGTGCCGGCGGGTGCCGCGCCCGCCGTCGCGCAATATCTGGGCGCCCGCGCACAATCCATCTATGGCGGCTCGAACGAGATCCAGAAGAACATCATCTCCAAGCGGATCCTGAAACTGCCTTGAGGAATATCGTCCGGGAGCGGACATAAGCTCGAAAAACTTATCCCCCTTCTCTTCGGCGCGCCCATATTGATGAGACCGGCCTCCAGAGACGGGGTGCCGCCGGGTTGTCAGGCGGCACGGGAGACCGGGCGGCATCCGCAAGCGGGGAAGTGACAAGGCCCCGCTTCGCCGGACGCATGCGGGCTGAAAAAGCGCCTTCGTAGAAGCACGAGAAAATGCCGTGCGCGGGGTGGAGCAAGCGCCGCCCCTACACATGCCACATGTCACATGTAGGAACATGTGCGGTTCAAGTTCTGCCCCGCGCCCCTTCTTGCGAAGGACAGCCGGTCAAACCTCCGAGGGCACGCGCCTTGCGGAGCTTTCGGTATGGCTGCTTTCCTCGTTGACTAAAATCCTTCCCCACGCTCTACTCCTACCACTCGGTCACATATCTCCGCGTGACTGGCGATATCGAGATGGGCAACCATCATGGAGCGCGGAGCCCGATCTATCAGCCGATCGCCTGGGCAGCCCTTGAATGAGCTGGCCGGGCATTTTTATTGGCTGATGGAGAACGGAAATGAACCTTTCCGAAGACCGCATCCGGCTTGCCGAAAGCGATCCGGACATATTCGAAGCGCTCACCGGCGAGGAAACCCGCCAGCGCCGCGAGCTTGAACTTATCCCCTCCGAAAACTACGCCTTCCCCGAAGTGCTGACGCTGCTTGGTTCGGCCTTCACCAACAAATATGCGGAAGGCTATCCGGGACGGCGCTATTACGGCGGGCAGCAGCATACCGACCGGATCGAGACGCTGGCGCGCGAGCGCGCCTGCGCCCTCTTCCGCGCCGAGCATGCCAATGTGCAGCCGCTCTCCGGTTCGCCGATGAACCAGGCGGTCTATCTCGGCCTGCTGGAGCCGGGCGACACGATCCTCGCGATGGATCTCAGCCATGGCGGCCACCTCACCCATGGCGCGCCCGTGTCTCACATGGGGCGGCTTTTCAATTTCGTCCGTTACCGGACGGACCCGGCGACCGGCGCTATCGATTTCGATGCGCTCATGGAGGTCGTTCGAAAGACGCAGCCGAAAATGGTCGTTTGCGGCTATTCCTCCTACCCGCGCGACTATGACTATGCCGATTTCAAGCGCGTAGCCGACGAGGTCGGCGCGCTCACCATGGCCGATGTCAGCCATATCGGCGGCCTTATCGCGGCCGATGTCATGCGCAATCCGCTGGATGCAGGATTCGATGTCATGACGACGACCACGCATAAGTCGCTGCGCGGTCCGCGCGGCGGGCTGATCCTTTGCCGCAAGGAATTTGCGAAGAAGATCGATGCCTCGGTCTTTCCCGGTCTTCAGGGCGGACCTCATATGAACCAGGTCGCCGCTGCCGCTTTCACCTTCCGTCTGGCCGCGACCCCGGCTTTCCGCACCTATGCGGAACGGGTGCTCGCCAATGCGCAGGCATTGGCAGCGGCCCTCAATGGCCGTCAGGTGAAACTTGTCACCGGCGGCACCGCCAACCATCTTCTCGTCATCGATACGGTAAGAAGCTTCGGTATGGACGGAGCGCAGGCGCAGTCCACGCTCGACCGTGTGGGTCTGACGACCAACAAGCAGATGATCCCGGACGATCCGAACCCGCCCATGCGGCCTTCGGGCTTGCGTCTGGGCACGCCCGCCGCGACCACGCGCGGCATGGGCGGAGCCCAAATGGACGAGATTGCCGACATCCTTGCCGGTGCGCTATCGGCCAATGGCGACAAGGCGGCGGAAGCCGCGCTCGCCGCCCGCCTGCGGGAGCTGACGGGACGCTTTCCGGTCGAGGAAGTCCAGTTCAAGGCCAGTTGAAAATGAGGGCGGTCCATGGACCGCCCTCTCCTTGCTATTCCGCTGCAGCGCCGAGTTCGGTGCGCAGCCTTCTCGCGACTTCGACCATGGTGCCGAGCGCCGCTTCCGTTTCCGGCCAGCCACGTGTCTTCAGGCCGCAATCGGGATTGACCCAGATATGCTCCGCCGGCAGGCGGCTCGTCGCCAGCCTGAGCAGCTCCGTCATCTCTTCGGCCTTCGGCACCCGCGGCGAGTGGATATCGTAAACGCCCGGTCCGATCTCATTGGGATACTCGTAATTCACGAAAGCATCGAGAAGCTCCATGCGCGACCGCGAGGTCTCGATGGAGATCACATCGGCATCGAGCGAGGCGATGGCCTGGATGATGTCGTTGAACTCGGAGTAGCACATATGGGTGTGGATCTGCGTTTCGTCCTTCACGCCGGAGGCGGAAAGGCGAAAACACTCGGACGCCCAGTCGAGATAGTCGTTCCAGCGTGAGCGGCGCAGCGGCAACCCCTCGCGCAAGGCGGGCTCATCGATCTGGATCATGCCGATTCCGGCCGCCTCCAGATCATTCACCTCGTCGCGAATGGCGAGTGCGATCTGGCGGCAGGTCTCCGAACGGGGCTGGTCGTTGCGCACGAAGGACCATTGCAGGATCGTCACCGGGCCGGTCAGCATGCCTTTCACCGGCTTGTCCGTCAGCGACTGGGCATAGGCCGACCAGTCCACCGTCATCGGGTGCGGCCGCGATACGTCACCGAAGATGATCGGCGGCTTCACGCAACGCGACCCGTAGCTCTGCACCCAGCCGAATTTGGTGAAGGCGAAGCCGTCGAGCATCTCGCCGAAATACTCCACCATGTCGGTGCGCTCGAACTCGCCATGCACCAGCACGTCGAGACCGAGCTTTTCCTGCACGCGAATGCCGCGCTCGGTTTCGGCTTTCAGGAACTCTTCATAGGCCCTGGCGCTCATATCGCCCTTGCGGAACTTCGCGCGGGCCGTGCGCACCTCCTTCGTCTGGGGGAAGGATCCGATCGTCGTGGTCGGCAGCTTCGGCAAGGCGAAATGCGCCAACTGCTTCTTCCGCCTCGTGGCGAAGGCGCTTTTGCGATGCGCCATGTCGGGCGCTATTGCCGCCATGCGCTCGCGCACATCGGGTTTATGCGTTCGCTTCGAGGCAAAACGGGCACGCTGCGCCTTCGCGGACGCCTCGAAGGCATCCGCCATGACGGCGCGTCCTTCGTTCAACGCCCTTGTCAGCGTTTCGATCTCGCCGAGCTTTTCCTGCGCAAAGGCAAGCCAGCTTTTGAGTTCGTCGTCCAGCCCGCTTTCAAGCTCCAGGCTGTAAGGGACATGAAGAAGCGAACAGGAGGTCGAGAGGATCAGCCGGTCGTCGCCCATCCGCGCCAACGCATGCCGCGCCAGCTTGTGTGCCGCCTCGAGATCGGCCCGCCAGATATTCCGGCCGTCGATCAGACCCAGCGACAATGTCTTGTCGGAGGGAAAGACGTCGATGGCGTTCTCGATCGTTTCGGCGCCGCGCACGGCATCGAGATGGATTGCGGCCACCGGCAGTTCAAACGCCATATCGCGATTGTCCGCCGGCAGTTCGCCGAAATAGGAGGTGAGGTGTATCGACAACTCCGGCACCTCCCCGGCAATACGCTCGAAGGTCTCGCGGTAGATGGCCCTGTTGCGGTCGGAGAGTTCCAGCGTGAGGCAGGGCTCGTCGAGCTGCACGCATTCCGCGCCCTGGCTCGCAAGCCCCTTCAGCACCTCCAGATAGACCGGCAACAGCGCGGGAAGAAGCTCCAGTACGCCGAAGCCATCCTGCGTCGCCTTGCCGAGCATCAGGAAGGAAACCGGCCCCAGCAACACGGGACGCGTCGCATAACCCAGCGATTTCGCCTCCGCAAATTCATCGAACGGCTTGCGCGAGGCGATGCGGAACTTCGTTTGGGGTGAGAGCTCCGGCACGATGTAGTGATAGTTCGTGTCGAACCATTTCGTCATTTCCATCGCCGCGACGTCGCGCTTGCCGTCCTGCGCACCCCGGGCCATGGCGAAATAGGTGGCGAGATCGACATCGCCGTCCACGCGCCCGAAGCGCTCGGGGATCGCCCCGAGAAGACAGCACATGTCGAGCACCTGATCGTAGAGGGAAAAGTCATTGCTCGGAATGAAGTCGATGCCATGGCTTTTCTGCGTCGCCCATGCTGCGGCGCGCATCGCTTCAGCGGTCTCCTGAAGAGCCTGCGCATTGCCGTCCGCCCAATAGGCCTCCAGCGCTTTCTTGAGTTCGCGCCTCGGGCCGATGCGTGGGTAACCCAGTGTGGCTGATCTGGTCATGATTCCTCTTTCTGTGTGTTGCGGCGGTGCAGACGAAGGAAGGGGCGCGGCGCCGGGCTCACCCGCACCGCCATTTGCGATGGTCCGCCGTTCCGCGCCCCGATCCGGTCAATCGAGACGGGGCGGCACCTGCGCCGGACGACCCCTGTCGTTCAGCGCAACCATGGTGAAGCGGCCGATGGCGCTGGAGCGGACATCGCCCGTCATCGGATCCTCGACATCGAGTTCGACGCCAATACGGAGAGAGCTTTTTCCCGTCATGAGGACGCGCGCGGTGAGAATGGCGAACTCGCCCACTTTCACAGGGGAGCGGAACTCCACCTCTTCGGAGGCGGCCATCACCACCGTCATGCGGCAATGGCGCGTCGCGGCGATGAAGGCGGCCTTGCCCATCATCGAGAGTGCTTCGCCACCGAACAGGATATCGCGATGATTGCTCGTATCGGGAAAGACGACTTCCACGAACTGCGTGAGCTTGTCGTCGGGTGGCGGCGAGACGACAGCCGACGGTATCGGCGCGTCCGCCTCGCCGGTCGACACCATGACCATACGTCCGCTGACGGCCCTCTGCCGTTCGCCGGTCAAAAGGTCTTCGGCGACAAGCTCGCACATGACGTCACAGCTGTTTCGCCCCGTTTTTACGACGTGGGCGGACAGTTCGGCGAGTTGGCCCGGCAATACCGGTTTGCCGAAAGCGACATCATTGATGGCAGCCGTCACCATGCAGCGGCGCGTAAACCGCGTGGCGGCGATATAGCCCGCCCTGTCCATCAGGGCGAGCGAAGCCCCGCCGAACAAAGTGCCGTGATGATTGGTCTGTTCGGGAAAGACGAGTTCGGCTATTCGCGTAAAGGGTATGGCCGGCATGGCTGCCGGCGCGCAGAGGCCCAAAGGAATTTCCATGATTGTGTCCTGTCTGAAGCAACGGAATACGCCGCCAGCGGACACAGTCGGATGGATGCAACCGGTTCGTCGTTTTGTGTTTGCCGGTTATGACACCGGCGGGTCTTTGTGTTCTGCATCTTTTCCTCCAGGGTACACCCCGCCCCTTGGTTCGCGTTGACGGCGTAATGGCAGGTCTCCTGGCTCACAGGTCTCCGATCTTCCCGGCCTTCCCGGCATCTTGCGGACGCCAGTGGCAATTGAGGTCGATCTCTCTGCTTACAGTTGCGGGGGCAGCCGCGGCTTTGAACCGCGTTCCCTTTTCATCCGTCGGCGTTACCCGGCGGAACCACTACGCGCGGAAGACTATGCGCCGGAAGATCGGGGTGCAACCCCCTTCCCCCTTGAACGTCATTCGCGGCCTGTCAGGAATGGTCGGGAAGGAAGGCTTCGTATTCCAGCCGCAGCATGCGTCCGTACTCGGCGACGAGGCGGTCGCCTTCCTTGCGGTCCACTGCGATGGCAAGACGCACCGCCGCGCCGGTAAGCTGCATCAGCAGGAAGCAAACCGTATCGAGACGATCATGCTCCTTCTTCGGCACGAAGGGTTTTAGCGCCTCCGCCACGACGCGGGCATTCTCGCGGCTGTCTTCGATATCCATGTCCTGAATGTCTTTGTCCGACTGCGTACCGGACCAGATATCGCGCGTGACCGGCTCCAGAAGGAACATGGCGTAATAACCGTCCAACAGCCCATCGAGACGGTCGAGCGCGTCCTCCGCGCTTTCGACGCCGACAAGACTTTCCCGCAGCCCGTCCCGCACACGCAGCATGATGCGCTCGGCCAGCGTGCGAACGATCGACGCCTTGTCGGGAAAGTACTGATAGAGCGAGCCGATGGGCACGCCGGCCCGCGCGGCGATCTCGCTCATGCGCAGCTGGTCCGACCCCGTCTGCTCGATGAGTTCGGTCGCCGCCGCCAGAATTTTTTCCACGCGCGCCCTTGCCCTTGCCTGTGTCGGTTGGCGGCGGACGCCCGAATTCCCGTTCATTTTCCCTGCCGTCCTTCAGAATCGACTTGCATTCTTAAATATGAGGATTTATCACATTTTACAAATGTGAGGGATATTCATGTTCGAGAGGGAGAAGATCATGGCTGCGACGACACCGGGGAAAGTCTGCATTGTGGGAGGCGGACCTGCGGGCCTGAGTCTCGTTCGCACCTTCCTGCGCTACGGGATCCCCTTCGACTGCTTCGAGCGCCACAGCGATGTGGGCGGGCTCTGGGACCAGAGCAATCCTGGCTCGCCGGTCTACGACTCGGCACATTTCATTTCGTCGAAAACGCAGTCGCATTATCACGACTTCGACATGCCGGAGGATTATCCGGACTATCCCTCGAACCGCGACATCCTCAATTACATGCGCAGCTTCGCAGACGCCTACGGGCTTCGCGAACACATCACTTTCAATACCTCGGTCGAAAAGGCCGAGATGCAGGAGGACGGGAGCTGGCGCATTGCGTTGTCGAATGGCGAAACGCGCGACTATGCCTCGCTCGTCTGCGCGAACGGCACGAACTGGCATCCGGTCATGCCCGAATATCCGGGCGAGTTCACCGGCGAAATGCGCCATGCCGTCACCTATCGCAACCCGGACGAGTTCAAGGGCAAGCGCGTGATGATCATCGGCGCCGGCAACTCCGGTTGCGACATTGCCTGCGACGCCGCGCATAGCGCCGACAAAGCCTTCATCAGCCTGCGCCGTGGCTATCATTTCGTGCCGAAGCGCCTCTTCGGCGTGCCCGCCGATGTGATCGCCGCCTCCGGCCCCGCCCTTCCCATGTGGCTGGAACAGCGCGTATTCGGCCTCATGCTCAAGGTGCTGAACGGCGATCTCACGCGGCTCGGCCTTCAGGCGCCGGATCATCGCGTGTTCGAATCCCATCCCATCGTCAACGATCAGCTTCTCCACTATCTCGCGCATGGCGACATCAGGGCAAAGCCGGATGTTGAGCGTTTCGACGGAAAGACGGTCCATTTCAAGGACGGCACCTCGGAAGAGATCGACCTCATCATCTGCGCTACCGGTTATGAGTGGAAGGTGCCTTACGTCGATCCGTCCCTCTTCACCTGGAAGTCGGGCCGGCCGGACTTTTACATGAACCTTTTCAGCCGCGAGCATCCGAGCCTCTATTCGCTCGGCATGATGGAAACCAATGGCGGCGCCTACAAGCTCTTCGACCAGATGGCCGATCTCATCGCGCACGGCATCATGATCCGGGCGGAAGGCGGCAAGAAGGCGACAACCTTCAACCACTTCGTGGCGACCGACAAGCCGGACCTCACCGGCGGCATCCATTTCGTCGGCTCGGCACGCCACGCGACCTATGTGGAGATCGCGGCCTATCGCAAGCACATGAAAAAGGTGCGCCGCAAATTCGGCTGGAGCGACCTTGACGATGGTTGCTTCGAGAGCCTGCGCCGCGACACCGCCGTCAAAGAGGCAGCGTGATGGCGGCGGACCTGACGGGGCGCAAAGCGCTCATTACCGGTGCCGCAGGCGGCATCGGGCAGGCGGTTGCGCGTCTTCTCGACGGGCACGGCATGCGGCTTATCCTGGTCGACCGGGACGAAGCGTCCATCCGCAACGCCTCGCAGGCCCTTCTCACGCCACCGGAGATCATGACCTGCGACCTTTCCGACCGCGAGGACGTGGAGCGGCTCTGCGGAGCGATCCGCGACAACCATTCCGACCTTTATGCGCTGGTGAACAATGCCGGTATCGGATTACCGGGACCGGTGGATGCGCTGGATATGGACGTGATCGACGCCCATCTCGAGATCAATCTGCGCGCGCCCATCCGGATCATGCACGCCGTCGCGCCGCTGATGACAGCGCGCGGCGACGGCGCCATGGTCGCCACCGTCTCTCTGGGCGGTGTGCTGGCCCTGAAGGATAGTGCGCCCTATTCCGCGTCGAAGTTCGGTCTGCGCGGTTTTCTGTGCGGCTTTCACCAGGAAATGTATTCCAAGGGTGTGAAAGTTTCGGGCGTCTATCCTGCCGCCGTCGACACGCCCATGCTGCATCACGAGGCGATGCATGGCGGTTCCGTTCTCAATTTCGTGGACAAGGTCATGACGCCGGAGGATGTCGCGCAGGCGACACTCAGAGGCATACATAGCGGAAAGCTCGAAATCTATGTGCCTTATAGCGCCAGCGTTACGGCCCGCTTCGTCGGGGCCTTCCCGTGGATGCTGCGCCCTCTTCTGCCCCTGCTCGAAAAATTCGGCGAGGCCGGGCGCAAGAAGTTCGTCGCGCGCAAAGGCCTAGATGCCGGCCACTAGCATCAGGCCGCGCGCAATCAGCATGCTGCCGATCGCATAGAGGAGCCAGCGGCTCCAGCGCTTGAACTGCGTGTCGTCCATGCGGTCGAGCAGCATCTTGCCCAGCGTCGTGCCGAGCATGGCAAGCGGCGCGACCATCGCATAGATCCACCAGGGAAGGTCGGCGGGCGGCAAGAGATGCGAGGCCAGCACACCGAAATAGAGCAGCTTGGTGAGGTGCTGGATCGTCTGCGATACCGCCTTGGTGGCAACAATCTCATGGCGCGTCAGCGGGCTTCTGACAAAGAAAACGTCGAGGATCGGCCCTGCCACGCCTGCAACCAGCGTCAGCGCCGTGACGATGAAGCCGCAAAGCGGCGCGATGAAGGGCCGTGTGATGTCGAGGTTCCGGTCCTTCGGGATCGAGAACCCGACAAACGGAATAAGACCGAGGATCAGGAACACGGTCGCCTTGTCCGGCACGAAACGCACCGCCATGAAGAGGCCGAGTGCCACCGCGCTCCCTGCCACGATTTCCAGCACCAGGCGCCAGCGAATGTCATGCCGGTTGATGACCGCGCGATAGCCGTTGGAGACGACCTGCGTCACCCCGTGAAGCATCATCGCCGCGCCCACGGTGAAGGCCGCCGTGAGATACCCCATCAGGATCATCCCGCCCGCCATGCCGAAAATGCCGGAAAGCGTGGCGGTCACGATCACAACCAAAGCAAGAATGAAGGGGGAAGAGAGCATGGAGCGCCTCCGAAGGATTTCTTTTGTGCAAAATGCTCCAGCATTTCCCGCAACACAAATCAGTTTTCCTGATTTTCTTTGTGACTTAAAATCACATATATGAGCAATTC
>CAYSVF010000002.1:15911-28601 GCA_964434415.1 uncultured Parvibaculum sp. | reverse complement strand
GGGGTACGCATCCAGGCCCCGCCACCGGCGCCTTTTGCCGGAAACGGTTTTCGGAGGAACGAAATGAACGGGCAATCTTCGCGTCGCGATGCGCCAACGGAAGACTTCTTCCGCACCCTTGTCGAAAATGTGCCCGAAGCGATCATCGTTTCGACACCGGAAGGCGAGATCACCTATGTCAATCCGGCATCGGAAAGGTTGCTCGGCTATACGGCCGACGACGTGATCGGCAAGAGCATCACGACCCTCGTGCCGCGGCAAACGGGGCAGCGCGCAGAGCCGATGAAATGGCTGTCACGCTGGGTCGGCGAAAGCGAGCATGAGCAGTCCCGGTTCCTGAACCTTACCGGCCGGCGCAAGGACGGGCATGAAATGCCGGTCGATGTGCGGGTCGTGAAGGCCGCGCTTGGCGGTGCGGAGCGCTTCTTCATCACCGTTCGCGACAACAGCGTGGCGCGGCAGGAGATGATCGACTTCAAGGAACAGCATCTTCTCTTCTCGCGCATCCTGCAGGTTGCCGAGGACGGCATCGTCATCATCGATGCCGACCGCAACATCACCTTTTTCAACCTCAAGGCCGAAAAGATGTTCGGCTATGGCGCGGAGGAAGTGCTGGGCAAGCCGCTCGACATGCTGGTACCGAAGCAATTCCGCTCGCACCATGCCGCCGACATCGCCGCCTTCGGGCGCGGCAAGGTCGCCTCGCGCTGGATGAGCGAACGCGGTCCCGTGACGGGGCTTCGCAAGGATGGAGAGGAATTTCCGGTCGACGCGACCATCACCAAGGTGGAGGTGCATGGGCGGATGACCTATTGCGCCCATCTGCGCGCGTCGACAGGCAAAACCCGGCGCCTTTGAGACGCCGGGGTCCCGTTTTTCACGCCTTGTCGGCGACTTTCACGACCAGCTTTCCGACATTCGTGCCGTCGAACAGCATGTTGACAGCGGTCGGCGCCTTTTCGAGGCCGTCCACAATGGTTTCGCGGTGCTTCAACTTGCCTTCCGCCACCCATTGCGCGAGCTGCATGGTGCCTTCGGCGAACTTGTCCATGAAATCGATGACGATGAAGCCGCGCACGGTGATGCGGCGCATCAGGATGGGCGAATAGTCCGCGCGCATGGCAGGATCGCCCGTGTTGTAGCCGGAGATCATTCCGCAAAGCGGCATACGGCTGAAGAGGTTCATGCGGGTCATCACGGCTTCCATGATCTCGCCGCCGACATTCTCGAAATTCACGTCGACGCCATCGGGCGTTGCCGCGACGAGCTGGTCGCGCCAGTCGGCTGCCTTGTAGTCGACCGCCACGTCGAAACCGAGTTCCTCGACGATGTGGGTGCATTTTTCCTTGCCGCCCGCAATGCCGACAGCGCGGCAGCCCTTGATCTTCGCGATCTGTCCAACGACGGATCCGACCGCGCCGGCGGCGGCAGAGACGAGCACCGTGTTGCCGGGCTCCGGCTTGCCGAGTTCCAGCAGGCCGAAATATGCGGTGAGCCCTGTCATGCCGCAGGCGCCCAGCATGACCGGCAGATCGACCGGCAGGCCTTCGGGCAGCACGCTCATGGCGCGCTCGCCCTCATCGGCGATGCAGTAGTCCTGCCAGCCGGTGATACCGCTGACGATGGCGCCTTCCGGGTAGCGGGCCGATTTCGACTTCACGACCTGGCCGATGCCGCCGCCACGCATGACCTCGCCAATGCCGACGGGTGGCATGTACTGGTCCATGTCGCTCATCCAGATGCGGTTCGTTGGATCGAGGCTCAGATAGAGCGTTCGCACCAGCGCCTCGCCATCTGAAATCTCCGGCAGCGCTTCCTCAACGAAATCGAAATGGCCGGTTTCGATGCGGCCCGTGGGACGCGATTTCAGGCGAAACTGACGGTTCTTGTCTGACATGGTTTCCTCCCCTGCCTTGCGGCGCGGTCTGTCATTGGCAATTGGTGTCGTGCCGGAATTTATGACAGGTCCTAGCCGCAGGCAGAAGGGCGGAAATTTCACGTCTTCGTCAGGGCATCACGATTTCGAACCAGAAATCGAAGAGATCGAGAAGTTCCATCAGTTCGATAACGGCGGATTTGTCGCCGTCGACCGAGATGTGCCCTTCCTCGACCTGCTGGCGGGCTGTCGCCTGGCCTACCAGGATTTTCGCCAGCGCCGCCTGCGTCAGGCTCACCTTCGCCGCTGCATCCGCGCTCTCCCTGTCGGGGAGGTGGTGCAGCACGGCATTCTCCAGCGAGAGCAGGAAACGCTCGTCGGTGTCGGTGAAATGGAGGTTGAGCGCGATCTCGCGCACACCGGCGCGAAGCCCGTTCAGCCGCACCGACATGGAGTCGAGAAGCTGGTCCGGCGGGAGCGCGAGGATGGTGCCCGCCCCGCCCGGCCGCGGTGCATCGGATGGCGCGCGCGGATTGCGGAGTTCCTGCGCGCCCGTCAGGTAGAAGGCACGCCAGGGACCGGACTCCGCCTGATAGCCGAGCTGCTCCAGCGCGTCGGCCTGCAGCAGGCGGGCTGCCTCATTGGACGGATCGGCGAAGACGAGATGGTTCACCAGTTCCGCTACCCAGCGATAATCTCCCGCCTCATAGGCCTTGCGCCCCGCGGCGAGCACCGCATCCGCGCCGCCCATCACCTCCACATAGCGCTTGCCTGCTTCCACCGGCGGGTGCCTGTGCAGGTTTGCCGGGTTGCCGTCGAACCAGCCGAGATAGCGCTGATAGACGGCCTTGGCATTGTGATTGAGCGTGCCGTAATAGCCGCGCGTATACCACTCGGCGGCAAGCGTCGGCGGCAGTTGAATTTCCTCCGCGATCTCGATGGGCGTCAGCCCGTGATTGGCGAGGCGCAGCGTCTGGTCATGCACATATTTGTACATGTCGCGCTGCTTCTTCAGGAAGTCGACCGAGCGGTCCTTGCCCCAACGCGGCCAGTGATGCGAGGCGAAGAGCACATCCGTCTGGCCCGCGAAAAGGTCGATCGCCTCGTTGATGTAATAGCTCCAGGCCTTGGCGTCGCGCACCTGTGCGCCGCGAGGCGTGTAGATGTTGTGCATGTGGCAGGAACAGTTCTCCGCCATGCAGAGCGCCTTGAACTGCGGGAAGAAGAAGTTCATCTCCGAGGGCGCTTCGGTATCAGGCGTCACCTGGAAGACGATTTCCACGCCGTCGATGACGAGCTTCTCGCCCGTCTCGCAAATGCTTTTCGTCGGCGGGACGATCGAAACGGAGCCCATGGAGACCGTCTTGCCGAGACCGGAATCGACATGCCCCTTCGCATTGCGCGGCAGGAGCGCGCCATACATGTAGGTCGCGCGGCGACCCATCGCATTGCCCGCCAGCACGTTCTCGCTCACCGCCGCTTCGAGGAAGCCTTCCGGCGCAACGATCATCAGGCCGTTTTTAATGTCCTCGTCGGAGATCACGCCGCGCACGCCGCCATAATGGTCGACATGGCTATGGGTGTAGATGACGGCGGTGACGGGCTTGTCGCCGCGCTCCTCGCGCATCAGCTTCAGCGCGGCGGCGGCAGGCTCGGCTGAAATCAGCGGGTCGATGACGATGTAGCCCGTATCGCCTTCGATGAAGGTGATGTTCGACAGGTCGAAATTGCGCACCTGATAAATGCCCGGCACGACTTCGAAGAGACCGTGAATGGCATTGAGCTGCGCCTGACGCCAGAGGCTCGGGTTCACCGTGTCGGGGCACTCGCAGCCATCCGCCTCGAAAGCGAACTGGCCCATATCCCAGACGGGATTACCCGCCTCGTTCAGCACTTTTGCATTCGGGATCGTTGCGATGAAGCCGCGCCTTGCGTCCTCGAAATCCTGCTCGGAGGCGGGCGGAAGTCCCTCCTTCAGCTCTTCATGTGCCTCGCATGTGGCTTTCGTGGCGTCTTTGGGCCCGTGCATGGGCAGCCTCCCTTATTTGTATTGCGGCAGAGTAGCCGCGACGGGAAGGCCGGGAAAGCGCGGGAACCTCCGATTTCGCTACGAGAAACCGGAGCGCCCCTCAGGACTGAAGGACGTAGTGACCGGGCGCGGGCGTGATGGGGGCGTAGTCCGTCCCCTCGATACCCATGCTGGGCGGCGCGGTCTGGCCGCTGGACAGGGCGTCGAGCCAGTCGACCCAACTCGGCCACCACGAGCCCTCATTAGCGGGCGTACGTTCCAGCCAGCTTTCCGGCGAGACATAACGCTGAGACGCCTCGCGCGTCGAAATCCGGAAATGGCGATGCGGATGGCCGGGTTCCGACACGATGCCGGCATTGTGCCCGCCCGAGGTGAGCACGAAAGTAATCGGCACATCGGCGACGAGGTTGATCTTGTAGACCGACTTCCAGGGCGCGACGTGATCCGTCTCGGTGGAGACCACGAAAAGCGGCACCTGAATATCCGACAGCGACACGTGATGGCCGAAGGCTTCATAACGGCCTTCAAAGAGGTCGTTGTTCAGGAACATGTGGCGCAGATATTCGGAATGCATGTGATAGGGCATTCGCGTCGCATCGGCATTCCAGGCCATCAGGGCATTCATCGGCGCGCGCTCGCCCATCAGGTTTTCATGCACCAGCCGCGACCAGATGAGGTCCTGCGAGCGCAGCATATGGAAGGCGCCCGCCATCTGCTTGGTGTCGAGATAGCCCTGGTCCCACATCATGTCGTCGAGGAAGGTGAGCTGGCTTTCATCGATGAAGAGCTTGAGTTCGCCCGCCTCGCTGAAATCGGTCTGGGCGGCAAAGAGCGTCACGGAATTGAGCGGGCCGTCGCCATTGCGCCCCATATAGGCCGCGGCGATGGAAAGAAGCGTTCCGCCCAGACAATAGCCCACCGCGTCGATTTTCCTGTCCGGGACAATGGCCTCGATGGCCTTCACCGCCTTCATGACGCCGAAATCGAGGTAATCGTCCATGGAGAGGTCGCGATCCTCGGCGGTCGGGTTCTTCCAGGAAATCATGAAGACCGTGTGGCCGCGATCGACCAGATATTTGACCAGCGAGTTCTGCGGCTCAAGGTCGAGGATGTAATATTTCATGATCCAGGCGGGCACGATGAGGACCGGCTCGGCACCCACTTTTTCGGTCGTCGGCTTGTACTGGATCAGTTCGATGAGCCGGTTGCGGTAGACGACCTCGCCTTCGGTGACGGCAACCGTCTTTCCGGGGCGATAGTTCTCCGCGCCGGGCGGGGGGTGACCCGCCGCACTGCGTTCCCAATCTTCCACCGCATTGAGGAAACCGCGCCAGAGATTGTCGCCACCCTCTTCCACCGTCTTCTTCAGCAGTTCCGGATTAGTCAGGAGATTGTTCGACGGGGACATCATGTCGAGGACCTGCCTCGACATGAAGTTCACCATGTCGAGCGAATGCCGGGAGGCACCGCGCACATCGGTGGTGGCGTTGTGCCACCATTGCTGCATGAGCAGAAAGCTCTGATAGAGATTGTCGAAAGGCGGCTCGCGCCACGCCGGATCGTCGAAGCGATGGTCATGCGGCAGTGGCTGGATGCAGGGCGGCTCCGCCTCCCCCTTGCGCATGGCCCTCATCTGCCGCAAGGCGAGGCGCGCGAGTTTGCGCTGCGCCTTTTCCATCAGATGCGCCTGCTTGCCGGGCGACATGGCCAGATGCGCACTCCAGTCCATCCAGGCGAGGCCGAGCGAGGCGGGCGACACGCCGCCCATGGCCTGACCCAGCATGACATGGATGAGCCGGTCGACGCTGGTCAGCTTGGCGGCGGGCTCCACATCGGTCGGCGGACAACCTTCTTCCGTCGGCTTCACCTGTTCAGGGTGCCGGTTGTTGAGGAAAGGGTTCAGGCCGCGCTGGTGCTCCAGCAGGCCGTTCATGCCGTCGGCCCAGGCGTCCTGCCATTTTCCGGCAAGTTCCAGAAAGGGGTTTTCCCGCTCTGCCGCCGCCCGGTTTGCGCCTTCCCCTTCGCGTTTCGGCGCTGTTTTCCGTTCAGCCGAGGCCTTGTTCGCCTCCAGCCGGGGCGAATTCCCGCGCGACTTCGAACGAGATTTGGACGAGGGGGCTTGGCCGGCCATAAGGCGACTCCTTCGGACGTAGCCGTCACACTGACATGGCGGGCAGCATCGCCCGCCGGGGGACAGAGCGCATTGAGCAGTATCAACACTCTAAATGCGTATTGTCATCATCAGATGAAAGTGGCCTTGGCGTAATCCGCGTGAAATCGCCGCATCCGCCACGCCCCGAAATGGCCAAAGAAAACGGCCCGGCGGTAGAAACCGTCCGGGCCGTTCGCGTCTTGAAAATGTTACGGGAAGCCTCGATCAGGCAGCTGCAAACGCATCCAGACGCTTGCGGATGATATCGTTGGCTTCGTTCATCATACCTTCAATGAGGTCCTTGCAGGTCGGGATGTCGTGGATGAGGCCCGCGACCATGCCGCAGCTCCAGGCGCCTGCATCCATTTCGCCCTTCTGCATGACGCGCGGATAGACGCCGCCGACCAGATCCTTGATGTCGTCGATGGTGGTCGCCGCGCCCTTCTCGCGCTCGATCTCCACGATCTTTTCGACCGCTTCATTGGCGAGCACACGCTCGGTATTGCGAAGCGGGCGCATGATGAGGCGGGTGTCGAGTTCGCTTGCCGCGATGAGCGCCTGTTTTACATTCTCATGCACCGGCGCTTCCTTCGTCGCGATGAAGCGCGTGCCCATATTGATGCCGTCAGCGCCCAGCGCCAGCGCGGCGACGAGCTGCGAGGCAGTGCCCATGCCGCCGGAAGCGACGAAGGGGATCTTCAGCTCTTCCGCCGCGCGGGGCAGCAGGATCATGTTCGGGATGTCGTCCTCGCCCGGATGGCCGCCGCATTCGAAGCCGTCCACGCTCACCGCGTCGCAGCCGATTTTTTCCGCCTTCAGCGAATGGCGCACCGAGGTGCATTTATGAATGACCTTGATGCCCGCTTCCTTCATCGCCGGCATGTACTGCTCGGGGCTGCGGCCAGCGGTTTCCACGATCCGCACGCCGCCCTGGATGATGGCGTCGATATATTCCGGATAGGGCGGATTGGCGAAGCCCGGCAGGAAGGTGAGGTTCACGCCGAAGGGCTTGTCGGTCATGTCGTTGCACTTCGCGATTTCCTTCGCGAGGTCTTCCGGCGTCGGCTGGGTGAGGCCGGTAATGATGCCGAGGCCGCCCGCATTCGAAACCGCCGATGCCATTTCGGCGAGGCCGACGAAGTGCATGCCGCCCTGAACGATCGGGTGCTGGATACCGAAGAGTTCGGTGATACGGGTCTTCATGGTGTCTTCTCCCGGGAGTTATTTTTCGGATGTCATCTAATACGAAATGGCTTCGCGATGCGCGCGCCGCCCATGTTCAGGAATGAAAGAGGCGGTCCCGGATATGAACCGGAACCGCCGTTTTACTCGTTTCAACCGGCATGACCGCTTAGCGGGCCATGTTGATGACCTTGAGCTGGGTGAACTCCAGCAGGCCTTCCTCGCCAAGTTCCGTGCCGAGGCCGGAGAAGCGCGCGCCGCCAAAGGGAATGTTCGGCGCGAGATCGGCATGCTTGTTGATCCAGACCGAGCCGCTTTCCATCTTCAGCGCCAGATCGTAGGCATCCTTGTCATTGGACGACCAGATCGAGCCGCCGAGACCGTAGTCGGACGCGTTGGCGCGGGACACCGCGTCATCCGCATCGGAATAGCGGATCACCGGCAGAACGGGACCGAACTGCTCTTCGTCCACAAGGCGAGAGCCGTCCTCGATATCGCGAACGATGGTCGGGCGGATGAAGTAGCCCTTGCCTTCAACCTTCTCGCCGCCGGCGATGATCTTGCCGTTCTTGCGGGCGTCCTCGATGAGGTCCCAGACCTTGTCGTACTGCATCTTGTTCTGGAGCGGTCCAAGCTGGGTGCCCTGCTCCAGGCCGTCGCCGACAATGGTGTTGTTGGCGATGTTGGCGAGCTCGTCGCACATTTCGTCATAGATGGAGTCGTGCACGTAGAGCCGCTTCATGGCGATGCAGACCTGGCCGGAATTCTGGAAGGCGCTCTGGAAGAGCTTCGGCGCGGCTTCCTTCGGGTCGACATTGCCGAGCACGATACCGGCGTCGTTGCCGCCGAGTTCGAGCGTAATGCGCTTCAAGAGGCCTGCCGCCCCTTCCATCACCTTCGAACCGGTCGCGGTGGAACCGGTGAAGGAAATCTTGCGCACGTCGGGATGGGCGGTAAGCGGCGCGCCGAGATCGTTCTCGTCGGCGATGACGTTCACTACGCCCGCGGGCACGATGTCCTTGATAAGTTCGCCAAGCTTCAGCGAAGTGAGCGGCGTGGTCGGCGCGGGCTTCAGCACCACCGTGTTGCCCGAGATCAAAGCCGGCGGCAGCTTGAACGCCATCAGGATCATCGGGAAGTTCCACGGCACGATAGCGCCGATGACGCCGAGCGGACGGCGATGCGCCTCGACATATTTTCCTTCGCTGTCCTCGATCACCTTCACCGGCAGGTCGAGCGAGGTGAAATAACGGAAGAAAGCGGCAGTGCCGTATACTTCCATCGTCGCGTCGCCGATGGGCTTGCCCTGTTCCTGCGTCAGGATACGAGCGAGATCGTCAGCATTGGCCTCGATCACGTCGGCGATGGCGTTGACCACCTTCTTGCGCTCATCGATCGGGGTCGCGGACCAGCCGGGAAACGCCGCCTTGGCCGCCGCCACGGCTTCGTTCAACTGCCCCTCGGAGCCGCGGGGGCAATCGGCAACGCTTTCCTCGGTCGCGGGATTGAGGACGGGCGAGGATTTCGCTCCATCGACCAGCTTGCCGCCGATCAGCAGCTTGAATTCGCTCATTTCGGTGTCTCCCATATGCCTTATGCGCTCCTCTGCCGGGAGCTGTTGTCTCGGAAAACAATACAGTCTTCCATGCCGCCCTGCGACAGGCGTTATTTATGACATGGCCGGAGCGTGGACTTCATTGTTCGCCGCGCGGCGGGCGGGCGCGTCGTGGGTCGCCTCCAGCTTCTGCTCGAGATCGCTACAGATATCGTGCAGGCGCTCGATCTGCTGGTCCACCATCTCGCGCTGCTCCTGCACGACCTTCATGCGGCGGCGGAAAAGTGAAATGGCGAGTTTGTACTGCTCCTCGCAATCGCCATCGGCCTGGTAAAGATCGAAGATATCGCCGATTTCGCGCAAGGTAAGACCAACGCTGCGGCCGCTCAGAATGAGCTGCAGGCGGGCACGATCCTTGTGAGAATAGATGCGCGTCTGACCGTCGCGAGCCGGGGTCAGCAGGCCCTTTTCTTCATAAAAGCGCAGGGCGCGGGGAGTGATTTCGAATTCGTTGGCGAGTTCCGTGATCGAGTAGGTCATATCGGGTCAAGCCTTTCGATTACTTATTCGAAGTTGGCACCGGACCGGCGGACGGGCGCATTCCCGCCCGCCGGGTTTCGGTGTGTTACACGCGTTCGATGATGATGGCCGGGGCCATGCCGCCAGCGGCGCACATGGTCACCAGACCGCGCTTCAGGTCGCGGCGCTCAAGCTCGTCGAGCACCGTGCCGATGAGGATGGAGCCGGTGGCGCCGATCGGATGGCCCAGCGCGCAGGCGCCGCCATTTACATTCACCTTTTCGCGGTCGAGCTTCAGATCGCGGATGAATTTCTCGGCCACGACGGCAAAGGCCTCATTGATCTCCCAGAGGTCGATATCGTCCGTGGTCAGACCGGCTTTCTGAAGCACCTTCTTCGCGGCGGGCACCGGGGCGTTCAGCATCAGCGTCGGGCAGTCGCCCATATTGGCTGTCGCGACGATGCGGGCGCGCGGCTTCAGGCCGTTCTTTTCCGCATAGTTCTTCGAGGCGACCAGGATCGCCGCCGCACCGTCCACGACACCCGACGAGTTACCAGCATGGTGGATGTGGTTGAATTCCTTGATCTGCGGATAGACCTGCTGGATCAGCGAGCCGTAAGTCGTGCCCTGCTCGTCCACCGGAATGCCGGCCCAGGCGGTGAAGGACGGCTTCAGGCCGGAGAGGCCTTCCATAGTCGTCTGCGGACGCGGGAATTCCTCATGATCGAGCGCAACCGAGCCGTCGTCATTGTAGACGGTGACCAGCGACTTATCGAAACGGCCTTCCTCGATGGCCTTGGCGGCACGCTGCTGCGAGGTCAGGGCAAGCTCGTCCACTGCCTGGCGGTCGATGCCTTCCAGCGTCGCGATCGCATCGGCGCAGACGCCCTGCTGCGACTGCGGATGAATCTTGCGCAGATGCAGGTTGCCCGCATCCATCATCGGCGGCGTCTTGGGGTCGGCAGTAGCGGAGGTGTAGCTCATCATCTCCGTGCCGCCGGCGACGACGAGGTCTTCCATGCCGGACATGACCTGCGCCGCGGCGAGGTTCACCGTGGTGATGCCCGAACCGCAGAAGCGGTCGAGCGTGACGCCCGACGCCGTGATGTCGTAACCCGCATCGAGCGCGGCCATGCGGCCCATATCGCCGCCCTGCGCGCCACGCTGGGACGAGGTGCCCCAGATCACGTCTTCGACGTCGGAGGTGTTGAGGTTATTGCGCTCGGCAAGAGCGGCCAGCACGGTGCGGGCCAGATGCTGCGGATGAAGATGAGCGAGCGAGCCCTTGCCCACCTTGCCGATGCCGCGCGGCGTGCGGCACGCATCGATGATATATGCGTCAGACATTCACGTTTCTCCCTGTTTCGGTTCTTTCGTTCCGTTTATCGGATTTCGGTTTCACGGCCGGTCCATGGTGAGCACGACTTTCACGCATTTACCTGCGTGCTGGTCGGCCACGGCCCGGTTTATTTCTTCCAGCGGATAGGTCTTCACCAGGCGATCCACCGGCAGGCGGCCCTGATTGTAGAGCGATATGAGCTCGGGAATGAACTCATCCGGATCGCTGTCGCCCTCGATGATGCCCTTGACCGTATGACCGAAGGTCACGGCGCTCATCAGATCGCCGGGAAGCGGCGTGCCGGGCGGCGCGATGCCGACAATGCCGAAGGTGCCCTTGGGCGCCAGCGCCATCATCGTCGCATTCAGAAGATCGGGGATGCCGGTGGTGTCGAAGGCATAATCGACGCCCATCGGCACGATGGCGCGCACTGCTTCGGCGAGGTCCGTTGCTTCGGCGGGATCGAGCGCATGGGTCGCGCCGAGTTCCAGCGCAAGCTGGCGGCGTTCCGCGTGCGGCTCCAGCACGATGATGGGCGAGCAGCCTTGCACCGCCGCGCCCATGACGGCGGAAAGCCCCACGGCGCCTGCACCGAGAATGAGAATGGAGGAGCCCTTTTCGCAGGCGAGCGAGCGCATGACGCCGCCCGCGCCCGTCTGGATCCCGCAGCCCAGCGGCGCGGCGAGCTCGAAGGGCATATCGTCGGGGAGCTTCACCACATTGGTTTCATAGGCGAGGCAATGAGTGGAAAATGAGGACTGACCGAAGAAATTGCTGCCGATGTCCTCGTCACCCTTGTGGAGCGCCTTCGTGCCGTCGGGCCGCATACCCGCATAGTTGAGAAGCGGCATGGAGTGGCAATAGGCCGGATCGTGGCTGGCGCAACGCGGGCACTGCCCGCAGGAGCGGAACGTAATCGCCACACGGTCGCCCGGCTTCACCTTGGTTACATTGCTGCCGGTCTTTTCAACCACGCCCGCGCCTTCGTGACCCAGCACATGCGGGTGCGGGATGGTGCCCGTCGCCTTGAAGACGAGATCGGTGTGGCAGAGGCCGACCGCCGCGACGCGCACCAGAACCTCGTCGGCCCTCGGCTCGTCGAGGTCCATTTCTTCGATGGAGAAATCGTCTTCAGCCGAGCGTGCTACCGCAGCGGTAACCTTCATCCTCGTCCTCCCAGACACCTTCATCCGTCTTGCGCGGATGCTCTTAAAGGCGTATTTAATTTCTTAAATGCGTATTTAAATCCAAAAAAACGGAAACGCAAGGAGGGATCGTGGAGCCGCAGGCGAAAGCGAAAATCAAGGCGGCTCCAGCCCGGCCCGCGGCGCGCGACCAGCTTCTGGACGCGGCCAGCGCCCTGATGACCGAGCGCGAGACAATCGACGTCCCCCTCGCCGAAATCGCGGCGCGGGCGGAAGTGAATGTGGCGCTGGTGAGCTATTATTTCGGAGGTAAGGAAGGGTTGCTGCTGGCGCTTGCCAAGCGCAACGCGACGGAAGCGCTCGGGGAACTCGACCGGCTGCTTGCTCTCGATATCGATCCGGTGGAGAAATTCCGGCGGCATCTTGCCGGCGTCATCTGGACCTTTTTCCGCTATCCCTATCTCAACCGGCTGCTGCATTCGCTGATGCGCGATGCCTCGACCGATGCATCCAAGGAAATTGCAGAATTCTTTGCCGCACCGCTTGCCCGCGCCGCGACCGGGCTCATCCGGGAGGCACAGGCCGCCGGTCTGATGCGCGTGGAAGATCCGATGCTTTTCTATTTCGCGGCGCTTGGGGCCTGCGAGCAGATATTCGTCAACCAGGCGAACCTGAAATATGTCTATGGCGTGGACGAGATCACCGACGATCTCCGCAGCCACTACACGAATGTCGTGCTGGACACTTTCATGAAGGGCTGCCTGACAGAAAAAAACGGCGCCTAGACGGCGCCGTGTTCATCAGAACAGCAGATCGGCGAGCTTGGCCCTTTGATATGGCCCGTCGCCATGCAGATATTCGCACCACATGCCGCGGCGGCGATAAAGCTGCG
>CAYSVF010000002.1:0-15811 GCA_964434415.1 uncultured Parvibaculum sp. | reverse complement strand
GGCCCGTCGCCATGCAGATATTCGCACCACATGCCGCGGCGGCGATAAAGCTGCGCATCGCATTCGTAAGTAAAGCCGAACCCGCCATGGAACTGAATGGCGCGGTCGGCCGCAAATGAAAGCGCGTCCGACGATTCCGACTTCGCCATGCGCACCGCGATCTCGCCCTCGCCCTGCTGGCCGAAGGTGCAGGCCGCATTGTAGAGATGCGAACGCGCCGTCTCATAGGCGACCAACGCATCGACGGTCGGATGTTTCAGCGACTGGTAGGAGCCGATGAGTTTGCCGAACTGCTTGCGGGTTTTCAGATACTCCACCGTGTAGTCCACGCAGCTTGCCGCCGCGCCGCAGGCTTCCGCCGAGAGGAGCAGCGACGCCGCCAGATCGATATGAGCGAGCGTTTCGTTGGCGCGCGACGTATCGAGCAGCGCATCGGCGGGGACCTCCACGCCATCAAGCTCCAGACGGAAGGAGCGGCGCGTCTCATCGGCCACCACTTCACGGCGCAGCGCGCCTTCAGGCAGGGTCGCCTTCTCGATGACGACAAGCGCCGGGGCACCGTCCTTCGACACCGAAGCGATGATCCATTCCGCACTGGCTGCATCGACGACGAAAATCTTCGTGCCGGAGAGCTTCAGTTTGCCGCCCTCTTCCGCCGCCTTCGCCTCGATATGAGTGAGGTCCCAGTCGGCATGGGGTTCGGTCAGCGCAAGGGTTGCGGCCTTGCCGGCGCATATCTCCGGCAGGATGGCCGATTTCTGCGCCTCCGTGCCGCCCGCCAGCAGCGCCTGCGCGGCAAGCGTCGTCGGTACGAAGGGACCGCCCATCAGGCGGCGGCTCATCTGCTCCACCACCGGCACGACTTCGGCCATGGAGAGGCCGACGCCGCCAAACTCTTCGGGTACGGCAATGCCGAGCCAGCCCAGCGCAATCATTTCCTGCCAGACGGCGGGGTCGTAACCCAGCTCGTCCTCGATCAGCTTACGGACGGTCGAAACGGGCGACTTGTCGCGGCAGAAATTCTGCGCGACTTCCAGAAGTTCGGCCTGTTCTTCGCTGAATGTGAGCGTGACGTTTCTTTCCATTGTCGTTTTCCCGCTCCTCAGCTCTTCGGCAGGCCGAGCACATGCTCGCCAATGATGTTGTGCTGGATCTGGCTGGTGCCGCCGCCGATCGTGCCGGAGAAGGCGTTGAGATAGGAGCGCTGCCAGATGCCGTTGTCATAGGATTCCGGCTCGCCGACATAATAGGCGCCGCGCGGCCCCTGCATGGTCATCGCAAGCTGGTTGATCTCGCGATAGAACTCCGTCGCGATCAGCTTGGACATGAGCGGCAGGGACATCGGCTTGTCCTGCACCAGCGGCGCGATGCGCGCGCGCTTGCCGTTGAGCTGAAGCCCTCGATAGGTCGCCAGCAGCTTCACCAGCTTGTCTCGGATGATCGGGTCTTCGCAGGCCGGATGGCCATTGCGCAGCGCGCGCTTTGCCAGTTCCACCACTTCGCCGACATCCGGGTAGACGGTCACATAGCCGCCGGCCTGGCCGCCGCGCGCACCGCGCTCATATTCCAGCGTGCGCATGGCAACCGCCCAGCCCTTGCCCTCGCCGCCAATGAGCGACGTCGCCGGGATGCGGGCATCGGTGAAGAAGGTCTGGGTGAAGCCGTATTCGCCGGTGAGCTTCTTGATCGGCACGGTTTCGACGCCCGGTACCGTCATCGGCGCAAGAAAGAAGCTCAGACCGTCATATTTTCGCGGCGCATCGGGATCGGTGCGGGCGAGCAGGATCATGTATTTCGCGTAATTGCCCTGCGTCGTCCAGATCTTAGAGCCGCTGACGACATAATCGTCGCCATCGCGCACGGCGCGGGTCTGGGCATTGCCGAGGTCGGAACCGTGATCGGGTTCCGAGAAGCCCTGACACCAGATGTCTTCCGCGCTCAGGATGCCCTTGATATAGGCCTTGCGCTGCTCCTCCGACCCCATGTCGAGGATAAGAGGGCCTGCCCAGTTGATGCCGATGGCATTGAGCATGATTGGGCCGCCCGCGCGATGCATTTCCTGCGTCGCGACATCCTGAAAGGTCTGCGCCAATCCGCCGCCGCCATATTCCTTCGGCCAGGCGGCACCCAGATAACCTGCCTCGTAGCATTTGCGCTGCCAGTCGCGCAGGAAGTCGAACTGTTCCTGCGTTCCCACTTCCATGAAGGTGAGCGGCAGCATGAAGTCCGGATCGGCGGGGACATTTTCGGCAAACCAGGCACGCGCGCCGGCGCGAAATTCGTCCAGTTCCTTCTGACTCACATCGGACATGTTTTCGTTCCCTACAATTCGATCGAACGCTGGAAAGCGGGCCGCGCACAGAGACGCTCGTAATAGGCTGCCGTGTTGGGCTTGAAACCGCCCTTGAAGCCCAGCGTGTCGGCCAGATAGAGCGAAAAGCCAACGCATATATCCGCAGCGGTAAAGCGGTCCGCACACAGATAGTCGTGCCCGTCCAGCGCCGCCTCTACGGTGCGCAGACGCGCGAAGAACCATTGCGTGTAGTCTTCTGCTGCCTGCTTCAGGCGCCGCTCTTCCGGCTCGAGCTGGGTGTAGCGGAGCACGATGGTCTGGGGAAAGGTCAGCGTGGCGTCACTGCGATGGATCCAGTTGAGCCAGACGCCATATTCCTTGTCGCCCGGCTTCAGCGCCAGATCGGTCGGTCCGTAGACCTCCACCAGATACTGCGCGATGCCCGCCGATTCCGTCATCTCCGTCTCACCATCCACGAAATAGGGCACGGTGCCGACGGGATTGATGCCGGTATAGCCCTCGCGCAGAAAACGCGGCGGGAAGGGCATGGTCTCGAGTTCGTAGTCGAGGCCCATTTCCTCCAGCGTCCAGAGCGGGCGCAGCGAGCGCGCGCCCTTGCAATGATAGAGTTTCATTCCTCGCCTGCCTTTTTTGGCCGGTTCATCCGGCTTTGTTGTAGGCGTTTTCCTAGCACCGCTGCCGGGGGATTTCACCGGCAAATTGAAACGGCGCCGTGTCAACGGCAATTGACGCAAGGGAAACGGGGTGAGGCCTCGCCGACTACCATCGGTTCTTCAGATTGAAGGCCACGGGGATAAGGAATGGATATTCGTCCTCGCCTGCGGCCAATGGCGGCGGCGGGAAGGGCGCGGACCGTCTCGCGACTTCCTTCATTTCCCTGTCGAGAAGCCGGCTACCGGTCGAAGAAACGATCTCGACCGTCCGCAAAGACCCGTCAGGGCGGATGTAGAGGCGGATTTTCCCCTCTCCTCCAATTCCTCGCATTTCCGCCCGGCGCGGATAGCGTAGATTACGTTTCAAAAGCCCACGAAGGAGCGACTGATAGTCGCCACGCGCACCAGGCGCACCGCCGCCGGTAGCGGCTCCCGGCCCGGCCTTGCCCTGCGTTGCAAGGCCCGGCTTGCCCTCGTCCGTGTTTTCGGATGCTTTCGCCGTCCCCTCGGGCCGCCCCTGCGTTTCGGCGTCTTCCCGCGACGGCGCAGGCTTCGTTTCCACCCGCTTTTGCGGTTCAGGCCTTGCCTCCTGCTTCGGCGTGGGTTTCGGCCGGGCTTTCGGCGCAGGCTCGGGCTTCGGCACGGATTTGGCGACGGGCTTAGATGTCGGCTCTGGTTTGGGTTCCGGCTTGGGTTCCGATTTGGGTTCCGGCTCGGATTTCGGCGGAGCGGCCTTTTCGACCGGCTCGGAGGTGGCGTCGGGTGTGTTGCCTTTCGGCGCGCCGCCCGTGCCCGCCTGCCCGGCCAGGTCGATCATGAGGCCACCGCTGCCCGGCGCCATCGCGCCTGTCGTCTGCGGCTGCCTGTAAAAAATCCAATAGAAGCCCGCCAGATGCAGCAGGATGGCTGCGACGATAAAGGCCGCAATTTCGTTGCGCGTCAGCGTCATGCCCGGCCCTAGTTTTTCACCGTCACGAGGAAAGCGCGCTTCACACCCGCCTCCCTCAGGCCGGCAAGAAGACGTCCGACGAGACGCGCCTCCACCTTGCCATCGGCGGCGACACGCACTTCCGCAGGCGGCGTGGTGCCCAGCGCATCGGCAAGCGTCGCCTCCGTCACATCCGCACCGTTAAAAGAGAGCCGGCCATCCGCGCTCACGAAAAGCTCCGCCTCGCGCTTTTCCGACGCAAGGTCGCTGGAGGATTGCGGCGGCTCCAGCGGGAAGGGCGTGGGCGCGGCAAGTTCGCCCACCACCATGAAAAAGATAAGCAGCAGGAAGACGATATTGATGAGCGGCACGACGGATTCCGTCTCCGCCAGCCGTCTGCGGCGGGTGAGCTTCATCGCTTGCCCTCTTCCGCCACCAGCGAGGCGGCAATGCCTGCCCCGTTTGCCATGTCGAGTACGCGAACCGCGCTTTCCAGCGTCACGCCCGCAGCCGGGTCCACGACGAGACGCGCATCCTTCGGCAGCACCTTGAGCCGGGCGGCCAGCATGTCGGCGCTCAGCGCATCCCCGTCCAGCAGCATGCCGCCATCGCCCAGCAGGCTCACGCGATGCAGGTCGCCCGTCACCTGCTGCGGGGTGCCGCTATCGCTCGCAATGGAAATGTCGATGTCCTGCCAGGCCGACAAGCGCGAGGCCAGCATGAAAAAGATCAGGAGAATGAAGATGACGTCGATCAGCGGCGTCAGGCTGATCCGCGCGTGGCTGGAGTTATTCGGCCGCGCGAGGCGTCGCGAGGCTGCGAGACTCATGCTCGTCTCCTTCCAGCAGATGCATAGCGGACCCATTGTCGAAGAGACGCGAGAGGACGGTTTCCATGTGGAAGGTCATGCGCTCGATACGGCGGTCGAACCAGTTGACGAAAGCGGTCGCCGGAATGGCGAGCGACAGGCCCGCCGCCGTCGTCAGCAGCGCTTCCCAGATGCCGTTCGACAGGATGTGAGGATCGGCGCGGCCTTGCGCGGCGCCCAACGCCTGAAACGCATCGATCATGCCGAGCACCGTGCCGAGCAGACCGAGCAGCGGGGCGAGCGCGGCGATCACTTCCAGCAGGCGCATATGAGAACGGTAGGGCTCGATCGTCTCTTCCGCCTCGCGCCAGGCGCGCTCCTGCGGCACACCCGAAATGGCGAAAGCCGCCACGCGCGCCACTGGATCCTTCATGTGCGAAAGCCGCTCGGCGGCGTCTTCGCGATTGGCGGCATCGCCCAGAATACGCTTGGTCTTGCGGGCACCGCCCTCGCTCACATGACGGAACTGCCAGAGCTTGGCGAGAATGAAGGCCGTGGCGATGACCGACATAACGATGATGATCATCAGCACCGGACCGCCAGCGCCGACCAAGGCGCTCATTTCGGCGCCCGGGCCGGTTGCCTGTTCGGTCGAGGCGGAAAGCGCCGCCGATGGCATGTCGCCCGTGACGGCCGTCCCGGCCTGCGGCGCGGCGCTTCCCGTCGCCGCGGCATCGCTCTGGGGTTCCATCAACCTTCCTTTCGATCAACTCGGGCACAATATTGCGAGCCGGATTGCAGGCCGGCTTCGGATCGACCGGCTCCGGCTCATGATGCCGCCACAATAGCCATTAATTCAAACAGGCCAATCCGCGCATGAAGCCGCACCCGGCCTCGCTCCTATATCGTTATTGATAGTCATTTGCAATACAAGGCGCGCCGCCTACTTTCGAACGCCCCTGAGGATCCAGGCCTCTTCCGACAATTTGCCGTCATGGCCATGGAGCACATGGATCGAACCCGTCCCTTCCATGACCATCGCCTGCACATTGGTGGGGTCGGCAACATTGGCTTCGCGCAAATGACAGCGGAGGTCCTCCTCCGTCACACGCGCTGTTTGCATATTGTCCCAGCATATCCTCCCGCCCGGTCCCATCAGCAGGATGGGCGCGGTGTCGACGGCCGCCTCGACCGCGCCGAAACGATGACGGATGCGGGAGACGAAAAGCTGGATCGCATAAAGGCTGGCTACCGCCACCACGCCCTGTATCAGCGGCGGGTCCTTGGAAACGACGGTGTTGGCAATCATCGAGCCGATGGCAATCGTGACGGCGATGTCGAAGGTCGAAAGCTCCGCGAAGCTTCTGACGCCCGCCCAGCGGGCCATGGCCAGCACCGCGGCATACATGGCGGCGGCCGAGAGCATAACACGAAGGACGGATTGCATTTCCGGCACGATGAGATCGGTCCACATTCGATTGCACCTCCGAAACAGTGAAACGGGTGCGTATTGTTTCCACCGCAATGGGGCCGTTTCGAGATGCCAGCGATATCACCGAATTCTGTTGCCAGCGACCTTGCGAGTTCGTCACAGTAACCGCATGAAAGTTTTCTCTTCGAGCGACGTGCACCCTACCGAGACCGATGGCCGGCGCCTCAGGGCCGACAGCTCGCGACGGCGCATCGTCGAGGCGATGATGGAGCTGCTGAAGGCCGGCGAGATCGCGCCCAGCGCGGAGACCGTGGCGATCAAGGCGGGGGTCGGACGGCGCACGGTCTTCCGGCTCTTTTCCGACATGGACACCGTTTATGCCGAAATCCAGCGTGTGATGATGGCGCGGATCGAACCGCTTTTCTGCGCCCCGCTGAAAGGCCGGACATGGCGCGACAGGCTGGATGCGCTGATCGAGCGCCGCGCGACTGTGTTCGAGGAAATCCTCCCCTACAAGACCGCCGCCGATGCGCAGCGCCACCTCTCGCCCTTCCTGCAGAAGGATCATGCGCTGCTGGCGGCCATGACGCGGCGAACGCTCGCGGATGTCTTGCCCAAGAGAATGTCGCCCGGCACCCGTGCCTTCGAGGCGCTGGACGCCGCGCTCAGCATGGAGATGTGGCAGCGGCTGCGCCACGACCAGGCGCTCGCCCCCAAGGCGGCGCTGGCCGTGATGAGGCAGACGGCGGATGCGCTGGCGCCGCGCCGATAACGACGTTCAGCCGAAAGACAGCATGATGCCACGGTCCGGCGTCGTCTCGCCGCGCACCATGGAGAGATAGGCGGCCTTCACCGCTTCCGCGCCCTTGCCGTGTTCGATCTTCAGATGGGTTTCCATCTCCCTGGCCATGCGCGCGCATTCCTCCTGCGCCCGGCGCATGGCCGCGCCCGGCCCCCATTCATTGTCGCGCTTCTGTATCTGGGCAGGCGCAAAGAAAAACTCGGGCTTCGCGCCGGGTAGGTCGCCCGTATCGCGCGGCGCTTCCCAATGGGTCGCGCCGACGCCGCAGCTCGCCTTGATGTTGTTCTGGAAGTGGTGATGCAGCTCGGAGAGAACCTGCCCGTCACCTGACATATCCACATAGATGCTCGGCACGGAAGCATCGAGCTTTGAGATGTCGTCATAAAGACAGACCTCGTCATAGCTGCCGAGGCTTTCCACGAAGGCCTTGTTGCGCGGCGAGGTGAGCCCGACCACGCGAATGCCGCCTTTCGCATGTGCCGCCAGCATGTTGGCGACGCCGGCGCCCGTCTTCGACGAGGCGGAGCCGATGATGACCTGTTTCGCGCCGAACCAGTCATTGTCCATCAGATAATCGTAGATGAGATAGGAGGTCGTGAAGAGCGGGAAGAACACGCATCGCGCATCCGAGAGCGCCTTCAGCGCCGCGGGGTCGTCATTGGTGATGGTATAGCGGTTATAAACCGGCGGCAGATCCTTGCGATGCGGGGCCTCATCCGAGAAGCCTTGCCTGACGACGGGCCCCGGGCTCATCACGACGCTTGAGGCCATGGGCAGAAAGCCCCAGATCTCCGTGCCCACCGGCACCTCGTCGCATTTCGAGGCGACGACCTCGCCGAAGCCCCAGACGGGTACGATGCCCCACTCTCCCTCGGCGGGGAAAAACTTCCAGTAACCGATCATGTCGCCGGTGAGCGCATAGGTGATGTTGTTGGCCGTCAGCGCGAATTTGCGCACGGCAACCTCTATCTCACCCTCTTCCAGCGCTCGTTCTTCCCGCGCGATCACACGGCATTCGCCGATGGCGTCGCGCTTCACGTCCAGCTCCACGATCATGGCTTCCTCCCTTGCTCAGGCCAGCAGAACAACAAGCTGGGCAAGCGCGGCGCATAAAGCAAGCCACATCGGCACCCAGATGAAGGGAGAGAGGTAGATCCGGATCATCGGTTGCGAGGGGAAAGAGAAGCTTTCCGGCGTCGCCGCGATCTTGAAGGCGTGCATGCCCCTGAAACGCGGGTCGATCACGAGCTCCATCAAGTCGCGGCGGCTGCGGTAACGCATGCAGCCGGCAATCGTCCAGCCAGGATCGGGGGCGACATTCCAGGCATCGACATAGCCGCCCACCTTGCGCGCGACGAGCGCCGGATGGCCGCCGCGGAGAAAAAGCGCCCGCATGAAGGGCTTGGTGTAGCGCCGAAGCAGCGCAGACCCTCGCACCGGCTGGCCAGTTTCCGGGTCCGGCACCTCACCGGAGGCCACCTTCACCAGATTGACCATTACGAATTCATGTCCGTCATCCTCTTCGAGGAATTTCCGGATCACGCCGAAATCGTTGAGGTCGTTGTCCTGGGCCTTCACGGCTTCAGAGATGTAGCGCTCGATCTCCGCCGGCGTCAGCTTTCCCCTCCAGTTCCTGTACCAGCCGAGGAAAACGGCATAGAGCGCCAACGCCACGAGCCATACCCAGAATCCCTGCCCCCAAAGCGTCTCCATTTCATCCTCCTCCGGCGTTTTGATAATATTGGCACCTATAGTGCTATTTTCTCAAGCCGGTTTCCGGGAAAGCTTGACGCCACGTCTCGCATGGTGACACGCTTGGTACCAGAAGAAGAAAAACGGGGAGGAAGATGACAATGACGGCAACACCCTTGCTGCTGAGCGGCGCGCCCGGCTCGCCCTATACGCGAAAGATGCTGGCGGTGCTGCGCTACCGGCTGATCCCCTACCGTTTTCTCATCGGCGATGCGCCCGCGGCACTCGGCCTGCCCAAACCCAAGGTGCAGCTGCTGCCGACCTTCTACCTGCCGAACGACAAGGGCGAGATGGAAGCCGTGGTCGATTCCACGCCGCTTATCCGTCGCTTCGAAGCGGCGTTTCCCGAGCGCAAGATCGTGCCCTCCGATCCCGTGATCGAGTTTCTCGACTACCTGCTGGAAGACTTCGCGGATGAATGGCTCACCAAGGCAATGTTCCATTATCGCTGGTATTACAAGCCGGATATCGACCGCGCGGCGGCGATCCTGCCGCGCTGGCGGAACGTGACCCAGCCGGAAGAAGAAGCGCTGAAGATGGGCGAGATTTTCGCAGACCGGCAGATCAAGCGGCTTTATGTCGTCGGCTCCAACGAAGTGACCGCGCCGGTGATCGAAGCAAGCTATCTGCGCATTCTCGAGGCACTGAAAGTCCATCTGGAAACCGCGCCCTATATCATGGGCAAGCGGCCCGGCACCTCGGATTTCGGCTTTTACGGTCAGCTGACGCAGCTCACCCATTTCGATCCGACGCCGATGGAAGAAACGCTGAAGCGCGCGCCGCGCGTCTTCGCCTGGGTCGATATCGTGGAAGACTCATCCGGCGTCGAACCGAAGGAAGAAGACTGGATCAGCCGCGACGCGATTCCCGAGACGATCAAAGGCCTCCTCACCGAAGTCGGCCGCGTCTATGCGCCCGTCATGCTCGCCAATGCGAAAGCTCTGATGAATGGCGACGAAGAAGTCCGCACGGAAGTCGACGGCCGCGAATGGGTCCAGCAGCCCTTCCCCTATCAGGGCAAGTGCCTGACGTGGCTGCGCGAGAAACACGCCGCGCTGAACGATACCGACCGCAAGGCGGTGGATGCGATCCTCGCGGGTACGGGCTGCGAGGCGTTGTTTGCCGGGTGACATGCCCCGCCATCATTTGGCGGGTTTCAAGCTTCAATGGAAAGCTGCGTTAGATATTGAACGCAGAACGATGGGTCCGCTCCGGACAAAACAAAACATATCGCGCGAGATATGGACTGTGAAGTTCGGTTCAAAACAATTGTCCTCCTGCTCAGAAAGCAAAGACCCCCTATCCCGCCCCGGTTTGAATCCCTAGTTTTGTGCCTCTGAACAACGGGGCGGAAAATGATCAAAACCTGCATTCTCGTCCTCGGTATGCACCGCTCGGGTACGAGTGTGTTTTCGCGTCTGCTGAATTTGTCGGGCGCCGCTGCGCCCCGAGGCTCTATCGCTGGCAAAACAGACTGTGAACGGGGCTTCCCGGACGCCGGGGCAATCACCGAACTCAATGACATGCTCCTGGCGGCTTGCAACAGCAGCTGGGACGACTGGCGCCCGCTGGACACGGAAAAAATGCTTTCCGACTATGGTCCCGACCTCGCGAACCTGATCGCGGCGACCATTCGCACCGCGTATGATGACGCTGAGACGATTGTTCTCACGGACCCTCGAATTTCGCGTTTCGTCCCGCTCTATGTCCTGGCACTCAATCAACTGGGATACAGAATAGAGTTTCTCCATGCGCTGCGGGATCCGCGCGCAGCGGCAACTTCGCTTGCCGCGCAAAACGGCATGTCCGCCAGACAGGCCTTCCTGCTCTGGATGCGCCATCAGATGGATGCCGAGTCGGCAACTCGCTATCGCCACCGTTCTTTCTACTCATATGACGACCTGATGCTTGACTGGCGCCCTCATGTCACCCGGATGCGTCAGGAATTCACCCTGCCGCAAACAGATGAGACCGCCGCCAATCTCGAGGAAATCGAGAAGTTTCTGTCTCCCGACCTTCAGCATTATAACGGGCACGCACCGCTACAGGGGGTAGATGAGGAAACCGCGGTCCGGATTGGGGAAATCTCCGCCCTGCTCACGCGGCTTTGCTCCACCCCCGCCGACCAGGCAACGATGCAAAGCCTAGACAGCGCGCGGGCGGCCTTTGAACGCTTGGTATGCGCGGAAGAGGACGCGTTGCACATTTCGCCGGAGAACAACAGACGAGACGAGGGAGCCCCGCATCGTTCAACCCGGGCTCTGCGTGGAGAGAACACGCATCTCGAAGCTCAGCTGAAACTTGGAAAGTGTCTGCAAACTTTCAGGGAGAGCGAGAACGCAGTCCTGAAAAACGAAATAAGTCGTCTTCAGACAGAAAAGGCGCGCCTGCAGTCCGCACTGAAATCCAGAGAGGCATACGAACAAGCAGCGTTCGAAATCGCGCGCGAGCTTGAGCTCAGCTTGCGCAAGGCCCGCAAGCGTCCCTCTTCGTCGTATCGCCGGCTCCTCAAGTTTCGCATACTCCGGGCACTGTCGAAGGACGGCTCCCCCCTTCCTGTCAGGATGAAGACCCGCTTTCGCAAATCCGCAGCCAAAATCGATCCGAAGCGTTCGCTGCTGGCTCAGCGCTATCCGGAGTTTGCCGCTCACCCCGGACACGCAGAAGACGTGGACGACAAGACAATACTTGGCGTCACTATCTCACTGAAAGAGGAGATCCGCGCCAGCGCCGACCAGGACCTCGAGAGATTTCTGTCCTCGGATGCACGTATCCGTTTTTCCAATACCGACCATCCGCGTGTATCGGTCATTCTGGTTCTCTGGAACCAGGCAGGTCTTACACTGCGTTGCCTGCGCTCTCTCGAAGCAGAGACCGATTTTCCCCTCGACTTAATTATCGTGGACAATTGTTCGACCGACCGCACCGCCGCGCTTCTTGAGCGGGTGGAAAATGTGCGGTTGCTGTCACAAGACGAAAATCTGGGTTTTCTCAAAGCAGTCAATCTTGGCCTTGAGGCCGTGCGAGGCGGTCACGTGCTTCTGCTCAACAATGACGCCATGATCAGGCCCGGTTCTCTAGCCGCCGCGGTCAAGGCGATCGAAGAAGACAAGACTGCCGGCGCGGTTGGCGGTCCGATCGTGCTTCCCGACGGCACGCTGCAGGAGGCCGGCAGCATTATCTGGGCCGACGGCAATTGTCTCGGATATGGCCGGGGCGACGATCCGGCAGGGGGCGCATACAACTTCCGCCGCGAAGTCGATTACTGCTCAGGTGCATTCCTCTTGATCCGTGAGGGCCTGTTTCAGCAACTGGGCGGATTCGATACGGATTTCACCCCCGCCTATTATGAGGAATCGGACCTCTGCATGCGTATCCGCCGCGCCGGCATGAAGGTCATTTTCGAGCCTCGCGCGATCATCGATCATTTCGAGTTCGCATCGTCCGAGTCCCTCGAACAAGCGATCGACACCCAGAAGGCCAATCGGCAAAAGTTTCTGAATAAGCACAAAGAACAACTGCGCGGCCATCTCTCTTCCGCGAACACCAGCCCACTTCTGGCCAGAATGCGGGACGACCGCGAGCGGGTCTTGTATATCGAAGACCGTATTCCGGTTGTCTCGCTCGGATCAGGCTTTCCCCGATCCAACAGCATTCTGCAGCTCATGGCTGAAGCGGGATATTTCGTTACATTCTTCCCCAGCACAACGCCGCGCGACACCTGGGAAGAAGCCTGGTCCGTTGTGCCGGAAGGTGTCGAAGTCGCCATGGGCTATGGCTTGCCCGGCCTCGAGCAATTCCTGGATGAGCGGAAGGATTACTATCAACAGATATTCATCAGCCGTCCGCATAACATGAAGGTATTGTCCGACATCAAACGGGAGCGGCCCGATCTGTTCAGGGGTGTAAAAATCACCTACGACGCCGAGGCTCTTTTCTCGTCGCGCAACGCCGTGAAGGCCGAAGTGCTGGGTGACAAGGCGCTGGCTGCCGAGGCCATACGCGAAAGAACTGAGGAGCTGGCCCTCGTCGAAACGGCCGACCAGGTTTCCGCCGTGACCGAAGTAGAAGCCGATGTTTTTCGGCGCGCCTCAGGCAAACCGACCCATATTCTGGGCTACGCCGTCGACTCCAAGCCAACGCCCGCGTCTTTTTCCGCCCGCAAGGACATTCTCTTCGTTGGCCGACTGGAAGAAGAAGGCACGCCCAATGTCGATGGGCTCGTGTGGTATGTCGAAAAGGTGCTGCCGCTTCTGGACGCCAGACAAAAATGCCGTATCCCGCTCAAGGTCGCGGGCCACAACGGCGCTCCAAGCATCCGCGCACTCGACCCTTTGAAACTAAAGCTCCTGGGCGTCGTGGAAGATCTGGATCCGCTGTTCGATCGAGCACGGGTCTTTATCGCTCCAACGCGATTCGCCGCCGGAATACCTCTCAAGGTCCAACAAGCGGCAGCGAGCGGCGTGCCCGTCGTTGCGACATCCCTGCTGGCATCGCAGCTCGGCTGGCGCAACGAACACGAACTTCTGGTGGCCGACACGCCCGAAGCCTTTTCAGACGCCGTTTACAGGCTCTATACCGATCCGGCTCTCTGGACCCAGATCAGAAAAAACGCCTTGCAGCGCATTGTGAATGACCATTCGATCGAAGGCTTTCGAAGCGCGCTACAGAGAGCACTATCGCCAGCCTACATATCGGGAATCTGACGCCACTCGAAACCCTAGCGTACCTGGCTCGCCACAGCCTCTTTCAGGCGTTGAACCAGCGCGCCGGACGACAGGCCGTTTTCGCGAGCCGCACCGATCTGCTCAGCAATGCCCTGGATCACTGCATCCGGCGGTTCACAAGCCTCATCACGCCCGAGCACGGCTGGCGGCACTTCGATCTCAGCCGACCGATAGTGGCGAACGATCGGATTGTAGTTCTGCCAAAGAGTCCGGTTTGCCGGGTCAAGCCCCGCAATGAGAAGCAATCCCGTCGGCCACGTATCGAGTGGAAGAAGAAACAGATCGGGGCGGTATTGCTTCAGGCAGTCGTGCAGTTTCCACACATCTCCCGTCCAGGCCCGCGTTGCGCGATGCCGTGCGGCTTGCGCGACATGGTTTGGGTAGATGTCGTCGACAATAACGAGCCCATGCGGAGCGGATATCCGCTCTACATTCATGAAATCACGCAAGGCGAATTCAAAAAGGTGCATGCCGTCGATGAATGTCATATCGGGTGGCGTCGCAGCGAGCCTGTTCCCTTGTTCTTCGCTGTCGAAAAAATCGTCGCTTGTCATCTCGACAATGTCGGCGCTCGCAGGCAACTCTCCCTCGATTTCCGGTTGGGGATCCACGCCCAGCGACGGACAGCGCGCCAGACGCAAGCTCGCGCCGTGGCGGACCCCAATCTCCAGATAGAAACGCGGATCGAGCGAGCCATGCAGAGAAGCCAGAACCTCCTGATAGTTTCGGGCTCCCAAGAGCACTTCCTCCTCCGGGGTTCCCGTATCCCTCGTCGGATCGAAGAAGTGCGGCTGCGCCTCCTCTTCCCCTGCGGCACCAGCTCCAACAGCTGACCCCGCTGGACGCGGCAAAAGTGCCTTTCGCGTAAAAATACCGACCAGATCATTCCAGGGACCGCGTTCATCGAGCCAGACATCGAGCAGCTCGCAATCCGCATAGCGCGCCAAAGCGCGGTAGGCGTCGGGATAGAACCGGTAGCAGTCCACCGGATACTGATGAATCGGACCGGCGGAGGGCGCGATCAGGAACAGGAACCCTCCAGGCTTCAAGACCCTCATCATCTCGGTGAAGCTCAACCAGAAAAACTCACAGTGCTCGAGCATCTGCCCACTAAGCACGATATCGACCGAACGGTCGTCCAGGGGGATCTTGTAGGGATCCTCCATCACGACGGACACGCCCTCCCGGTTGTCGATATCCGCCCCGAGATACTCGAAACGGTCGCCGGAGAAGACGTCGCGGTAGCTGCCATTCACATCCGCACCGCCCACATCGAGCACGCTAATTCGGGGAAGCTTTTCAAGCTCCGACCCCGCCACGTATCGGCGGTAGCACTTTTCCATATTTTCAAGAGAACTCGCGTGCATCAGCCCCGCCTCAACCAGCCGTTCGGATTGTATGTAACATTGAACCCATAATGGTCGCAGAGATCGGTAGCGATTTCATATGCAGAGTCGCCCCGGTTCAGAAATTCCTTCACAGCCCTGTTCGGACCATCTTTATAGGTTTCATAAAGCGGGCCTGGCAGCTGCGATACGATGCCGTCCTCCACGACGATCATGTCCCCGGCGCTCATATGAGACTGAAAGAATTCCAGCACTGCCTTCGCATCTTCGTAAAAGTGACTGCTATCTTCAACGACCAGCCAAGGATGCTCCAGCGTTGCGAGAACCTCCAATGACAGGACTTCCTCGAGACGTTGTGCCTCTCCTTGCAAGAACAAGATGCGGTCATCCGAGAACGTCGCCTGCACGTCCTTGTCAACGGACACAACCAGAGGCCGGGTTACTCCGTGGACCGACATCTGATCGGCAAACCACAAGGCACTGCCTCCGAATTTCGAGCCGATCTCGATCACCGTATGCGGAACAGCCTGACTGAACAGTTTGAGATATATGCCCAGGTCGAAGGGACTCTTGAAAAACGGCACCCCCCTGTAGACCGAGCGCATCACGCCATTTTGAATTCCCGAAAGGAGTTCAGGAGGGAAATCCGACGAAAAACTTCGCCCTTTGAAAAATATATGGCTCATCTCTGCTCCGCGGCTCACCGAGCCGGTGCGATCATAGTCACAAAGGCAATGTCCTTCGCTCCGGTATAAACGGAGGCTCGCCGCCCACGAAAATTGGCGTCACTTGAGGAGGTTCAAAAGGTTGCCCACGCAGACGAATATACTCGTGCTGGAACTCGTCGAACCTCGGGGCGCTTGAGTTTGTCGCCACACCGCCGTGAACCTGATGGAACGTCCCCTCGCCGAGCAGCATGATTGTCTGAACTCCGGTACCTTCGGCGGCACGCTTCCACATGTCGAGATTAACCAGCCCGCCACCCGGCTCCTGGAATGCCCGATCATATCCGCCAAGCTCGCGCCAGTGTTCCTTCCTCATAAAGAGCG
>CAYSVF010000001.1:18657-35528 GCA_964434415.1 uncultured Parvibaculum sp. | reverse complement strand
CCCCTGGCCGCCCAGAAGGTCGCCCCCCACATCGCTGCCGAGAAGATCCGCAACGACACCGCCTTCACCGGTGAGCCCGAGGCCGCCCGGCACAATAACGCCGTCTCCCGTCCCGGCCAGCGCGCCCGCGATTTCCGGCACGATGCCATCAGTTTCCGCGCCGGGTTTCGTTCCCAGAATATCCGCAAGCTGGGGAAGCGTTTGCTCGATCACTCCGCCTATGGGGTCCGATCCCGTCAGTCCATCAAGGACCCCTCCATCGCCCGTCACGCCGAGGCCATCGACGGGAACGCTGCCCTCCGAAAGAGAACCTGTGGAAGCCGGCGTTGCCGCTCCACCGCTCCGATTGGTCGCATATCCGCTTCGTGCACCGCCGCCGCCGACCTCGGAAGACATCGAAATACTGTCGGTACCGCAGCCTGCCAGCCCCGCGCAAAGAAGCGTCAGAGCCATTGGTCTGGTAAAGTTCGATGACGACATAGCGCCCTCCCTAAGCCCTTCGGCGAAACTCTTCCGCCTGCTGTCTCCTGACTTCCTTGATAGGACGGGAAAGCGCTATTGCGTGTTGCGATCTGTGGCTTTGTGTGAGCGAAGTGACTATCTGCCATGCTCCGGCTACAGAGGATCACCTTTAAAGACAAAACACACAGCTCGCAGCCGGGCAGGATGCCCTAATCTGGCGCCCGGGCCATTCACCTTATGTCAATCATGGTTTATGAAACTGGCCTCAGGAGGAGTTCAGCATGAAGCGGTCGCTCATTTCGCTATGGGACCGGTTCGCCGCCGACGATAGTGGGGCCATCTCCATTCTCGCGGTCGGTGCGATCGTGGCTGCCATCGGTGTTTCGGTGATCGTGATCGATGCGGGCTCCCTGCTTTATGCAAAACGCCAGCTTCAGGCCGCCACGGACGCCGCCGCCATGTCGGCAGTGCGCGACATCGGCAAAGCCGGCGGAAACCCGACGGCACGCGCCGAGGAAGCGCTTGCCGCCAATGGTTTCGACAGCCCCAAGAGCCTTCAAATCGTGCCGGGCGGCTACGATGCAGATGAAAGCATCGCGGCGACGAACCGTTTCGACTCGACCGCCAGCACGGAAAACGCCGTGAAGGTCATGGCGCGCATCGACTCGCCGACCTATTTCGCTCAATTTTTCGGCGTTCCCGGTACCTCGGAAGTCTATGCGGAATCGACCGCCGCCATGGTGAACCAGGCATCGATATCGGCGGGAACAGGGCTTGCGTCTCTCAATGACGGCATTGCGAACAATCTTCTGACCGCGCTGCTCGGAACCGCCATCAGCCTCTCCGCGGCGAACTACCAGGGTCTGGTCGACACGAAGATCGATGCCCTCGCCTTTCTGGATGCGCTGGCAACCCGGGTCGGCGTCAGCGGCACATATGGCGACCTGCTGAGCGCCGATGCTTCTGTCGGCGAGATCGTCAATGCCGCGCTCGATGTTCTGGCGTCCGGAGACACCAGCCAGTCCTCAGGAAATCCTGTTGCAGCTCAGCAGGCCCTCAACGCGCTGCCGGAAAGCGCGCTCAATGCACTGAACCTTTCGGTCGGCGCCGTTATCGACGCCTCGGAATTGCAGGACCGTCAGATCGGCAACATCGTCAAGACAGGGACAAACGACCTCACGGTGAATGTCTACGACCTGCTCATCGCGGCCGTGATGGGCCAGGCGAATGGGAAAACGATCGATCTGGGGCCAACCGTCAGTGTTCCAATTACTGGAACCAGCATCAGCACTCGTATCGCCATAGGCGAACCGCAAGCCTCTTCGAAAGTCGGTCCGGTCGGCACTCAAGTCAAAACCGCGCAAGTACGAATTGCTTTGGACGCCATAATTGCATCAGTCGACATCGGACTGATTTCTACAAATATTTCTCTCCCGATATATCTGGAGGCCGCTTCGGGCACCGCAACGATCTCTGCAATTCCATGCAGCCGCAATGGCACGATGGTGAGTGTCACTGGCACGACAGGTGTAGCCAAAGCGAAGGTTGGCGAGATTGACGACGCAACCCTAAATAATTTCGGCAGCTCGCCCCCCCTCAGTGATCCGGAAATTGCTCGATTGAAGGCAATCGGAATTACGCTAGCTACTATCTCTGCGTCAGCTGACGCCCAACTCGGTCAAGGGGGACCCTCGGCTAAAGACTTCACTCAAAACGAAATCGATAATGGTACGTTGAAGACCGTCAGTTCAAGCGTCGGCCTTTCGACTTTGCTCTCAAGTCTGGTGAGCAATCTCAATCTGAGTGTGAATGTACTAAATTCAGGTTTGTTGAGTTCGCTCGTTGGCTTGTCTGTCAATGCGATTAAAACAACTGTTTCCCTTGCCGTGGTCCCCGTTATCAACGCTCTCGAAACCCCTATCAACCAACTCCTCGCAACATTAGGCGTAAAAATCGGCACACTCGATATGGGGGTGAACGGTACGAGCTGCGGGGTGCCCAAGCTGGTGGGCTGAAGTCGCATATTCATACGCACTCATATGCAATAAGCTGCAAGACTGACTGCCTCGGTTAGGGTCGGAGTTCCCCATGGGCGACAAAACGGAAAAGACGAACATGCAGGACGAAGTCGCCCTCAAGCGCATCATGATCTGCGACGACGATCTCGATTTCGCAGAAGAGTGCTCCGATGCCTTGCGGGCACGCGGCTACGAGGTCGTACTTCGGACGCCAAGGTCTGATTTCGAGGAGATCGTCAAGGCCTACAGGCCGCAAATACTGCTTCTCGATCTCTATATGCCCGGGCTTGATGGATATGAAATCCTCAGGATGATCGCCGACCGCCCTTCCCTTCACGACATAAGCATCGTTGTAACCTCGGGCGCTGAAGAACCGCTCATGCGCGGCATCGAGGCTCAGTGCCAGGCTTACGGATTGCGGCTTCTGGGCATCTGCCCGAAACCTGTCGACCTGTCGATGCTCGACGACATTCTGGCGCGAGACGATGCGCATGTCCGGAGTTGAGCCCCTCGACCCTCTCGCCTGTTTGTCTCAGGTGTGTCAATTCCGAGCGAACCGATTCAGGCCCTTTTAACGACCTGTATGCCTAAATGGCGGGAAGCGTCCCCGGCAATCCACGCACCAAGTGTGGCGCGGAACCGGGCCTTCAACCAGAACGGCAATGACAAGCAATGCAGTCTCCCATTCTCATCGCGGATGACGACCCTGAGCAGCTTCAGGAAATCAGCGAATTCCTCGCGCGGCGCGGTTTCGATATCGTCACCGCGGGCGATGGCCATGAAGCTGTGGAGATGATCGTCCGGGAACAGCCGCGTGTGCTGATCCTCGATGTGAACATGCCGGGATGGGATGGGGTACGCGTGGCGCAGGCTGCGCGCGGGCTCGACCACCGGATCATCGTCATCCTGATGACGGGCGACAATGACGCGCATTTCCGCGCAAGCCTGGCCGATTGCGGGGCGGTGGAAGTGTTCCACAAACCCGTCCAGATCCAGCATCTCGTGAAATTTCTGGAAGACTCGCTTGGTCAGCGCGCCTGCGCGTAGCCACGCAGACGCGCTTCGATTTCATTCACCCCGCAGGGGCGAAAGTTCAACTCTCCGCGCCGCGGCGAATAATCGAATAAAGCTGGTCGTAGAGACGACGAGCCATATCGGGCTGTTCATTCTCCATTGCGTCGAGACGCTCGAGCATGCTGCGCGCCGTGAGATATGCGACGGAGAGTTTACGGCTGACCTGCGAATTGCTCAGCTGCTGGCCGCGAATACGCGTCAGATAATATAGCCGTACCCAGGCCGACACCGGCAGACGCGAGCGATGAAGCTGCGTTCCCGACGTCACGCTGTACTGGCTCGCCCGGCAAGCCTTGCACGTCCAAAGCCCCGGCCGGGTGGTCAGGCGGGACGCCGCCTGCTCCGCACCGCAATTCGGACAAACCGGCCCGCCTGGCCAACGGGCCGCTTCAAGGATCGCGCGGCAATCCTCCTCCGACTCGAGAATGTCGCCGATCGTGCGATGGCGTTCCGTGTACCCATTGCCCGTCATGCCAGTGGAGTTCGACTGGTGGGGCACCTGAAAAGGCATGTAGTCACTCTGCATTCGTCATCCGTCCCGGTTTGGCGAATTCAGGTCCCGGGGCCGTCATGCAACGGGTGAGAGATCGCTGCGATGACGGACCCCGGGCACAAGCTGTCTCAAATTCCTTGACCGGGGACCGGTCCCGCTTGCCGGATGCATCCGACGAACCGCGCTTGGTGAGTGGGGGGCTCTACTGGTTCGTCTCACCGGCCGGCAGCAGGTGGTCCTGATCCGGTTCTGATGTGACAGCTTGTTCGAATTCCTTTCGACCCAAAGGTTCTCTATCCGTGAATAAGTGTGTTCACGGACCGCGGACAGGTCATTGGGAATTCCGTCGAGTTATGTGACCTGCATTGAGGCGGTCGACACACACGAATTCGTACAGTTTGCCCGAAAATCGCCTTATAGATTTCCGCTGGAAAATAGCCCGGGAAGCGCCTATCTACGCGCTGCGTGAGTTATTGTAGGATACGATTCCGAAGGATTCAGACGAGGTCGCCTAGCGGCATGCTCAAAACAAGTCACACGCTCAAGGCGCGGCTCGAAACGCTCTATCTGGGGAATAGCCGGCAAGCCGTAGGCTTTCGCTATGCCCTGCTTGCGTTCGATGTGGTGACAATCGGCTTTTTCGTCGTCTCTTCCTTCATGGAATACAGTTCATGGATGATCGCGGCGGATCTTCTGATCGGCGCGGTGCTGACGATCGACTTCGCCGCGCGCCTGGTCGTTGCACGCAACAAATGGCAATACCTTGTCGAACTGGAAACGCTGGCCGACATCATCGTGATCTTCAGCCTTCTCAGCGTTGCCATCGCCGGGAATTTCGCATTTCTCCGCGTATTGCGCGCGCTACGGCTTCTACGCTCCTATCACGTCCTGGGGGAGGTGCGGCAGCGCTACGCCGTGTTCGTCCGACACGAAGCCGTCATTCAGGCCATCGTCAATCTTCTGGTCTTCATCTTCGTCGTGACGGCCGTGGTCTACGTCATCCAGAAACCCATCAACCCGGCCATCGACAACTATATCGACGCACTCTATTTCACCGTGACGACGTTAACGACCACCGGGTTCGGCGACATCATCCTGACGGGAACGTCGGGACGCCTGCTTGCCGTCATCATCATGGTTTTCGGCGTGGCCCTCTTCTTGCGGCTTGCGCAAACCATATTCCGCCCCCAGAAGGTCAGATACACCTGTCCGGATTGCGGACTGAACAGCCACGACCCGGACGCCGTTCATTGTAAACATTGCGGCCGCGTTATCATGATCGAGACCGAAGGCGAGTAATCTCCGCCGCCCCTCTTCGACACCGCCAGAAAGCTTTCATGCCCGACAATCTCGACACCGGCCTTGTCATCGCCCTCATCGTCGCCATCGGCATCGCCGCCCAGTGGTTTTCCTGGTGGGTGAAACAACCGGCTATCCTTGTACTCCTTCTGGCAGGCTTGCTGGCCGGGCCGGTACTCGGTCTTTTCGATCCCGATGCGCTTTTCGGCGATCTCCTCTTTCCTGCCGTTTCGCTGGGTGTCGCCGTCATCCTTTTCGAAGGGAGCCTGACACTCAAGTTCAGGGAGATCCGGGGACACGGTCAGGTCGTCACACGGCTTGTTACGATCGGCGCCCTCGTTTCGATGCTGCTGATTGCGCTGGCCGCCTGGGCGCTCGGCATCTTCTCCTGGGAGGTCGCTCTTCTTTTCGGTGCGCTCGCCTCCGTTACCGGACCGACCGTAATCGTTCCCATTCTCCGGACGGTTCGGCCCACCAGATCGCTCGCCAATATCCTGCGCTGGGAAGGTATCCTGATCGACCCGCTCGGTGCGCTGGCCGCGGTGATCATCTTCCAGCTCGTCGCCCTCGGGACCCGACAGGTGGAAGACCTTCTGCTCGCAGCGGAGATTTTCGGCGCCGGAATCGGGCTCGGCGTGGCCGCTGCCTTCGGCCTCTCCTTCATCATGCGACGCCATGTCCTGCCGGACTATCTGCACAATGTGACGACCCTGGCAGTGGTTCTGCTGACCTTTTCCCTTGCCAATGCGCTGGCGCATGAATCCGGACTACTGGCCGTCACCGTGATGGGGGTTATCCTCGCCAATACGAAAGACGTGAATACGGACGATATTCTCGACTTCAAGGAAAGCCTGACCGTCCTGCTTACATCGGTTCTGTTCATCGTGCTGGCGGCGCGCGTTCCGGCTTCGGCCTTCGAGATGAACTGGACCACCACCGGTGCCCTTCTCGGTTTCATCATCTTCGTTGCGCGGCCGGTGGCCGTGATGATTTCGACGATCGGAAGCGAGCTGCCCTGGCCGGAGCGGATCGTGCTGTCATGGATTGCCCCGCGCGGCATCGTGGCCGCCGCCGTGTCGGCCCTCTTCGCCATTGAACTGGAGCGAGCCGGGGTCGAGGGGGCCGACGTCCTTGTTCCCGTCACTTTCGCAGTGATCGTCGTCACCGTTTTCGTTCAGGGTCTGACGGCCCGACCTTTCGCGCGGTTGATGAAGGTGGCAGATCCGGAAGCCCGAGGCGTGCTGATCCTTGGCGGCAATCCGCTGGCCCAGGCTGTCGCCCTGAGCCTGAAGAAGCTCGACATCGACGTCATTCTTTCCGACACTTCCTGGGACCAGATCAGGAAGGCCCGTATGGCTGGGCTTCGTACCTATTTCGGTACCGTCGTGTCCGACGATGCGGACCGGCGTCTCGACCTCGTCGGCATTGGCGAGTTGCTTGCGCTGTCCCACCGGGCACCACTCAACGCACTGGCCTGCATGCGCTATGCGGGCGAATTCGGTTCCGGCAACGTGTTCAATATTCGTCTGGCCGATCAGGCTGAAAGCGCCACCACACCCGCGGGACGCGTTCTCTTCAAGGATGACGTGACGCTCGAAAAACTGGAGGGGCTGATCGTCAAGGAAGGCTTCGAAATACGGCACACAAAATTGACGGAAGAGTTCGACTTCCAGCAAATGCTGGACTCTCAATCCGAAGACAGTGTGCTTCTCTATGGCGTCTCGAATGAAGGGGTCGTCTACCCCTTCGCTGAAGACCGGACCTTCCGCGCGACGGCCGGATGGCGCATCGCCTATTTGGGACATCCCGATCATTCGACCAGGGAAGACACCGAAAAGTCCGCCGCCGAGCGGGCGCGGGCACATCTCGGCGAGGAACTTCCCAAGCCTCTTCCGGATTGAGCTCGGACGGCCCAAGACGCCGGGCCGCATCATCATGGTTAATTTTACGTTAATTTGTCGTTTTAACGACCCACTTTTGGGGGGTATAAAGGTCGCAGGGGTACGTCATTCGACGCGAAAGCGGCGGTTCGCCGGGTATGGACCGGTAGGACAAACTGAGGCGTGAAATGGCGAGATTTCCATTCCTGTTTTTTGCGGCCCTTCTGGCGGGCCTGATCATGGCTGCCGCCCCTTCCAAGGCGCGGCCCGCCTACCCGGATTCCTACGCGGACGCCGCGTATTTCCATGACGAACTTTCACCTTATGGCCGTTGGCACGAGCTGGATGCCTATGGCCGCGTCTGGCAACCTCGCAACATGCACAGCGGATGGCGGCCCTATACGCGCGGCCGATGGGTCTGGGACGACGACTACGGATGGACGTGGACGTCCGATTTCAACTGGGGCTGGGCCGCCTTCCACTACGGCCGTTGGATTTATGACTCCCATTACGGCTGGCTTTGGGTGCCGGGCCGGGTCTGGTCTCCGGCGTGGGTTACCTGGCGCTTCAGCAACGGCTATGTCGGTTGGTCGCCTATCGGCATTTTCATCAACTGGTCGAGCTGGGATCCCGGTTGGGACTATCCCGGATGGAACTATGTCTACCGGGACGATTTCGTCCGCAATGATGTCTATCTTCACGTCATCGTGCGGAACAACTATCAAAACTATTATCGCCAAACGCAATGGCACCGGCACCAGCTGCGTCAGGGTCGGATCGTCAACCGTCCTTTCGACCGCCAATGGTACGTGTCGCGCAGTCGCCGCGATCCGGTTCGCGTACGGGTTCAGCGCGACGCAGATTTGCGGAACCAAAGCCATCAATTCGACGGCAATCGTCTGCGGATAAGAGATTTCCGGGCAGATAGGCAGCCGCCCGTACAAAGCCCCTCGCGGGAGGAACGCACCCGTATGCCTCCGCAGGACCGGGATGAACAACGCCGGATCGAGCAACAGCGCCAGTGGCAGCGCGATGAGCAATCGGTACGGCAGCGCCAACAACAGCAGCAGCGTGAGCAGGAACAGCGTGACCGTCAATTGCAGCAGCAAAGACAGCGTCAGCAGGATGCCGAGCGTGAACAGGCCCGTCAGCAGCAGCTCGACCGGCAACGCCGGCTTCAGCAGCAACAACAGCAACGCGATCGTCAATTGCAGCAACAACGGCAGCGCGAGCAGGAAGACAATTGGCAACGCCAGCTCCAGCGCCAAAGACAACAGCAGCAAGACGCAGACCGCATGCGTGCCCGCCAGCAGGAGGTGGACAGGCAACGCCAGCAACGCCTCCAGCAACAACGCCAACGCGATGCCGAACAACGTCAACAGCAAATGGAGCGGCAGCGGCAGATGCGCGAACAAAGGGAGCGCCAGGGCGCGGCCAGTCAGCGTTTTCGCGATACGAGCAATCCGGACAGGCGTGAGGAGCGCCGTCGCCCCGACAACAGATAACTAGCCTTCCTTCAAGGCCCTTCTCAGACGGCGGATGATCACTTTTCGCGCCCGATTGTCCGCCGCCTGATCCAGCTGGTCTGCGACATCCAGCCAGAGTTCCGACATTTCATTGTGCCAGTCGGGTTTACCGACATCCTCCGGTTCCAGACGCCGCGCGACCGGCCGTGTCCGGGGGCCAGGCGCTTCTGTGGTCAGATCGTACATATCGTCAAGCGTCGGCTCGACGATACGCTCACCGTCCAACCCCAATTCGGACAGGCGTTCATGCAGGCCTTTTATGGATTCTTCCTCACCATGTGTCAGGAAGATGCCTCGCTTGATTGGCGCCCTTTCCTCCACCCAGCGCGCTAGCGCCGAGCCATCGGCGTGACCGGAATAGACGTCGAGCTGCCGGATGCTCGCGCGCACTTTCACCTCTTCGCCCTGGATGCGCACAGCCTTCACCCCATCGAGCAGAATCTGCCCCAATGTGCCACGCGCCTGATAGCCGATGATGAGGACCGTCGAGCTTCGTCGCCAGAGATGGTTTTTAAGGTGATGGCGAATGCGCCCTGCGTCGCACATGCCGCTTGCGGCCACGACAATATGGCTCCCCTTAAAGCGTTCGATTCCCATGCTCTCCTGCACGGTCTCGGTCGTTCGCAGGATTTGGGAATTCATGTACTTCCTGAAGGCGTGGCCATCTTCCAGTTCATCGGCGTGATCGACGAAAACCTTCGTCGCCCGGATGGCAAGCGGCGAGTCGAGAAATATGGGGACATGCGGCACTTTCCCGCTACTGATGAGCTCGAACAGATCGGCCAGAAACTCCTGCGTCCGTTCCACTGCGAAGGCGGGCACGACCAGAACACCATCGTCCGACAAGGCATCATTGACTTCCTTGGCGAGCATTTCGCGCCGATCGCGCAATGAGACATCAGGCCGGTCCCGGTTGCCGTAGGTCGACTCGCAAATAAGGAAATCGAGATTCTCAGGGGCTTCCGGCTCGGCGTGGAAGCTTTTTATCTCCGGTCCGATATCGCCGGAAAATAGCATACGCAGCTGCCGCTGTTCTTCGTTGCCGGTGGCGATTTCGACCTCGATAGAGGCGGAACCCAGAATATGCCCGGCATTCCAGAAGCGGGCACGAATGCCGGCGCAAGGGCTCATCCAGTCATCGTAAGAGACCGGGCTGAAACTCTTCATCGCCTCCTCGGCATCCTGCACAGTGTACATTGGCGTGACAGGCGGTCGCCCGCGATGTGCATTACGCCGATTGAGCTGCTGGACCTCGAATTCCTGGATGTGGCCGGAGTCGGGTAGCATGCATGACAAAAGATCGATGGTGCCACGCGTCGCAAAGATAGGGCCGGAAAAGCCGTGCTTGACAAGTTTCGGGATGAGGCCCGAATGGTCGATATGCGCGTGGGTGAGCAGAACGAAATCGATGCTCTCCGGATCGAACGGAAAGGCCTCGTAATTCAGCTGCTTTACGGTCTTTGCACCCTGGAACATGCCGCAATCGACAAGAAAGCGTGTCTCGCCGGTATCGAGCAGATAGCAGGATCCCGTCACCGTTTGTGCAGCGCCATGCACGCTCATCGTGATGGTCATGCCCGATCCTTCCCGTTCCTATTCACATTCAATTCTCAGTGCGGTCGCCAGAAGCGGCGCCAACGCGATACAGCTTGCTTGATGTCGTACGCTGTCGGTGGCCCATATTTCATCGACACCGGCCTCGCTCAGGGCGCCGCCCGTATCCTGCGTGAAGAGAGCATGGGTCACCGCCAGCGTAATATGCCCTGCACCTTTCGATTTCAGCTTCTGCGCCGCCTTGATGATGGTTCCACCGCTGGAAACGATATCGTCGACCAGAAGCACCTTTCGACCAGACAAATCGTCCACCGGAAACTCGATTTCCACCCGACGGTCGGAAAAGCGCGTCTTCTCGCCCACGAGAATGTCACCGCCAAGTCGGTCGGCCACACGCGCCACCCATTGGCGCGATTCCCGGTCGGGACCGACGACCAGAACATCCCGGTCAAAGCCTTTCATGGCGGCATAATCGGCAATGAGCTCGGCAGCGATGAGGTTTTCCGCCTCGGCACCTGAAAACACATCCGATATTTCCGGCGTGCGGTGCAGATGCGCATCAACCGTCAGTATACGGTCGAACAATGCAGAAAGAAATTTTCCGACTGCCTGCTGGCTCACCGCCTGCCCGACCTCGAAGGCAATATCCTGCCGCATATAGCTCATATAGGGCGACACAAGAACGATGCGCGTTGCGCCTGCACGACGCAGCGAATCCGCCGCAAGCATCAAGGCGATCAGCTTCTCGTTCGGCTCGAAAAGCGAACAATACAGAATGACCGTCCGAGGGACGCTTCCCGCACCGGTCACCAGTATCTCTCCGTCCGGATATCGGTGAAGGGCAAATGACTGATGCTCCAGATCCAGTTCGTTCGCCAGCCTTTGCGGCGCATCGCCATCCCAGAAGAATGAAAGGAGCAAGGGTTTCATGGCGCTGTATGCGATTTCTGTTCGAAGGGATGGGATCCAACGGCAAAGCCGTTGTCTTCTTCTGCTGCCGCCACGGCGAGATCGAAATGGGCACTTCCCGCCGAATAGATCCGGAACAGCGGATCGCCCTTGCGAACTTCGTCTCCCACGCGTTTCATCATATCGAGTCCCGCGCCCCGATCGAGCGGCGCACCGGAGATACGCGCAAGCTGCGCAATTCTCAGACAATCGATCGAAGCGACAAAACCATCCGCTTCCGCGCAAATGTCGATCTGCTTCGGACCCGGCTCGGGCGGATTTTCGTTTCGACCCTGCGTCTCGATGATCTCTTCCATGACCCTCAGCGCGGCACCGCTTTCCAGTAATTCGCGGGCCCGGTCCTCGCCCGTGCCGCCGCGGAGGTCCGGATCGAAATCCAGAATACGACCGGACAACATGACCGACTTGTCCCGAAGGTCTTCAGGCGCCCCCGCTTCGTTCCGCAACACCGCCATCACGTCGCGCGCTTCCAGAACAGGACCAACGCCTCTGCCAATCGGCTGACTGCCATCGGTGATCACGACGTCGATGACGAGACCGACCTGGTCTCCGACATATTCGAAGAGTTTGCGCAGCCTCATCGCTTCATTCGTATCGCGCACTTTCGCGCTCGGCCCGATAGGGATATCGATCACGAGATGGGTGGATCCCGCGGCAATCTTCTTGGACAGGATCGAAGCGACCATCTGTTCGCGCGTGTCGAGGTTGAGTGGCCGCTCCACGCTGATGAGAATGTCGTCGGCGGGCGACAGATTGACGTGGCCGCCCCAGACGAGACAGCCATTGGTCTTTCCAACCACTTCGCGCATTTCCGACATTGAAAGGTCGACAGTGGCGAGTATCTCCATCGTATCTGCCGTTCCCGCCGGCGATGTGATCGCACGGGACGATGTTTTGGGAATGGTCAGGCCATGGGCGGCCACGATGGGAACGACGATCATGGACGTCCGGTTGCCGGGAATACCGCCTATGCAATGCTTGTCCACGACCATGGGAGCCGGCCAGTCGAGCGTCGTGCCTGCCCCGGCCATGGCGCGCGTCATATCGAGGAGTTCCTGCGTACTCATGAAGCCCGCGCAGCCGACGAGGAATGCCGCGATCTCCATATCGGAGTAGCGGTAGCCGACAATGTCGTGGATCACTTCCTCGATCTTGTGCTGCGTCAGTGTCTGCCCATCGATCTTTTCACGGACATAATTCAGGGAATGCGGGCTCGGCGCAGGTGCGATGTTCACGACCGTGCCTTCGGGCAGACCCAGACGGCTGAAGGCCGGTTCGGCCAATCCCAGTTCATCTGCCTTTACCATGTTGCCGTCATGGCAGACATCCAGCGTTGCGATGATGGACCGGTTTCCGTCGATCACCTGCAAACGCTTGAATGCCTGAAAGGCTTCGGGACGAAGCGCCACGCAGTCATGTGCCAGAACTGCCACGTTCTCGCGCAGCGTATCGAGGGGAACCTTGCGGATCTTGAGCATGGCTTTGTCTTCGTTCTTATTGCTCTACCCGGAGGCTATCAGAAATCGGAGCGCTGCGCGGCGCGTCTTATCGTCCCCTTGCCACCGCTAGCGGCCGGTAAAATTGGGAGTGCGCTTTTCGAGAAAGGCAGACACGGCCTCTCGGTGATCTTCGCTCGTAGAGGTCAGCGCGAACTGGTCGGCATCCATGAAAGTCGTCGCCGCATTGAGCGCTGTGGCTGCCGCCGTGATACCGCGCTTTGCCATACGCACCGCGACCGGCGGCAGGGCAGCCGCTTTCTCCGCCCACTTCCGTGCCATGGAAAAGGCCTCCCCATCCTCAGCCAGGTCATCGGCGAGGCCCCAATCCAGCGCCTGCTCCGCGGAAACCTTTTCGCCGAAAATAGTGAGCTGTTTGGCGCGCGAAGGGCCGATCAGATTGACCAGCCGAGGCTGGGTGTGCCAGCTCATATTCATACCGAGCGGTATTTCCGGCAGCCGGAAATGGGCGCCCCGCCCCGCAATGCGGAAATCGCAGGCCGTTGCCAACGCGACACCGCCGCCAATGCAGAACCTCTCTATGGCGGCCACCGTCACCTGGTCGATCGCCTCCCAGGCATCGCACATATCGGGCCCCGCACGGAGCATTTCCCGCCGCTCCAGCAGGCTCGCCTCCTGCCGCTCGCGCACAGCCGGGTCGGCAAGGTCCGCCCCTGCCGTGAAGACCTTCGGTCCTCGCAGGACCACGGCGCTCGTCACCGTATCCTGCCGAAGCGCCCGGGCCGCGGCTGTAAGTTCATGCAGAAGCTGGACAGAGAGAGCGTTGATGCGGTCGCCCCTGTCGAAAGTGACGATTGCGAGCCTACCCTCACGCTCGATACCGACGAATTCTCCTATCCGCTGCGTTTCGCTCATCTCCCAGCCTTTCGTAATCCGCTCTTCTTGATTCACGGTGAATGATGACGGCTGGACGCATATTCGCCAAGGCCTGCCAATGAGATGGCGCGTCTACCGGCGGGGCGAAAACAGAACGGGCGACGAACTGAAAACAGGGTCCGCCGCCCGCCCCTTGCCGAATGTCCGAACTCAGCCTGAAGCACAATGTGTCCGGCGCCCGGCGGTTGCGGCAGAGGCGCGGGGGTTTTCCCCTACCGCAAAGCCAGACTGCCGGATTGCCGCTGAACGGAGCCAGAAGGGCGCATTCATCCTCTATTCAAGCATCAGGATCAGGTCGCGCGATGCCGTGCCGCGCTCTTTCCGCAGTTGCCCTGCCCGCCAAATTCCATTCCAATCCGCCAAACAGTAATCGATGGCGGTGACGGCCCGGTTGGCCGGCAAAAAAACCGCGCAGATGGAACGGAGCGAAAATGCCCAACAAGACCAACGCCCTAAGCACTTTCACAGAGGCTTTGGGCGCCGCTTGCGAACGCCTGGGCTATGGCGACAGCATCCACAAGCTGCTGACGCTCTCTGCCAGAGAGATCAAGGTCGCGATTCCCATCGTGCGCGACAATGGCGAGCTTGCAGTCTTTTCGGGCTATCGCGTGCAGCATCACAATGCCCGAGGACCTTATAAGGGGGGCCTCCGCTACCACCCGGAGGTCAATCTGGAGGAAGTGCGCGATCTAGCCTCCCTCATGACCCTCAAAACGGCCCTGATGGACATTCCGCTGGGCGGCGCGAAAGGCGGCATCGAGTGCGACCCGCATAGCCTGACAAGCCGCGAGCTCGAAATGCTGACCCGCAAATTCGTCAAGCGGATGCACAGGCATATCGGGCCCGAGATGGACATCATGGCACCGGATATCGGCACGGATGCGCGCACTATGGGCTGGATCCACTCCGAATATTCCGCAATTTACGGCCATTCTCCTGCCGTGGTGACAGGCAAGCCCATCAATCTGGGCGGCTCGCAAGGACGAGAGAAGGCGACCGGATATGGCGTCTCCATCGTCGTGGATGCTGTCGCGCGCACGCGGGGCGGCCCCCTTTCAGGCGCTTCCGCCGTCATTCAGGGCTTCGGCAATGTGGGCATGCACGCCGCATTCTGTCTGCGCGATCTCGGCGTCAAAGTCATCGCGGTTTCGGACTCCCGCACCGCGGTCTATCAGAAAGACGGCCTCGACCTCGACGGATTGGTCAAACACAAGCAGGAGCGCGGAACCCTCGAGGACGTGGACGGGCACCAGAACATTTCGCATGAGGAGTTACTGGCGCTCGAATGCGACTATCTCATTCCGGCAGCCCTTGGCGGAGCGATTACCGACAAGAATGCCGATACGGTCAATTGCCGCCATCTGGTGGAAGCCGCCAATGCACCGGTGACGCCGGATGCCGAGAAAGTCCTTTTAAAGCGGAATATCGAAATCGTTCCCGATATTCTTGCCAATGCCGGCGGCGTCGTTGTGAGCTATTTCGAATGGGTTCAGAACCTTCAGCGCCGGGCCTGGCCGCTTTTCAAGGTGGACAGGGAGTTGAACCGTATCCTGCACGACGCTGCGCACGACGTTATGTCCCGTTCCCATGATGAAGGCATTACACTACGTGCCGCAGCCTATGAAATCGCATCCATGCGGGTGAAGGATGCACTCGACGCCACAGGCTTCTAACCGGTAGGACCTGCTTTCCGTTTCACCGCCCGCTCCTTGTTGCTAGGCTGACCCGACCGATTTCCTGGCAGCCCTCCCATCCGAGTAACCTTCATGTTCGACCACACTTTCTGGCAGGCCATCATCCTTGGAATTGTGGAGGGGGTGACGGAGTTTCTACCCGTTTCCTCGACAGGCCATCTGATCGTCGCGGGCGAACTTCTCGGCTTCGACGGCTCCCTCTCCAAAGTATTCGAAGTCGTCATACAGCTTGGTGCGATCCTGGCAATATGCGTTCTTTATTTTCGAAGGCTGTTGAACGTCCTGCTGGGGCTGACGGGCGATCCGGCGGCACAGCGTTTCGCCATGGCGGTGATCGTCGCGTTTCTTCCCGCTGCCTTTATCGGGCTCGCGCTTCACGACTTCATCAAGCAGGTCCTGTTTTCACCCTATGTCGTCTGCACCTCCTTGATACTCGGTGGTATCGCGATCATCCTGATCGAGCGCTACGACTATGACGGGCACATCAAATCGGTCGAAGAGCTGACCTTCAAGAAATCTCTCCAGATCGGATTTTTCCAGTGCCTTGCAATGATCCCGGGCGTGTCGCGCTCGGGCGCGACGATTCTCGGCGCGCTGCTGATCGGGGTGGATCGCAAAACGGCGGCGGAGTTTTCTTTCTTTCTGGCCATTCCCACCATGCTCGGCGCCACAACGGTCGACCTTTGGAAGGTGCGCGACAGCCTGAGCGCAGATCAGGCGTCCATCATCGCAGTTGGATTCGTCGCGGCGTTCATTTCCGCCATCTTCGTGGTGAAGTGGCTCGTCTCCTTCATCAGCCGTCACGACTTCACCGCGTTCGGCTGGTACCGGATCGTTTTCGGCAGCCTGCTGCTGGTCTATTTCCTTACCGCCTGATGCTTACCCGAAGCGGCCCATGATGTAATCCTGGGTGCGCGGATCAGAGGGATGGGTGAAAATCTGCTCGGACGGCGCCACTTCCACCAGCTCGCCCAGATACATAAAGGCCGTGTAATCCGCCGCGCGGGCCGCCTGCTGCATGTTGTGGGTCACGATGGCGATGCAATAATCGTCCCGAAGCTCGGCGATGAGCTGTTCGAGCTTGGCCGTGGAAATCGGGTCGAGCGCCGAAGCGGGCTCGTCCATCAGCAGGATTTCCGGCTTCACCGCCACAGCACGGGCGACGCAAAGACGTTGCTGCTGGCCGCCCGAAAGCCCTGTGCCTTCCGCATTCAGCTTGTCCTTCACTTCGTCCCACAACGCTGCGCGAGAAAGGGCCCAATAGACACGTTCCTCGATTTCCGCTTTGGGCAGGTTCTCGTAGAGACGGATACCGAAAGCGACATTCTCATAGATCGACATCGGAAACGGCGTCGGCTTCTGAAAAACCATGCCTACCTTGGCGCGCAACTGCGTCAGATCCCGCGCGGCAAGAATGTTTGTGCCGTCGATATTGACCTCCCCCTCGGCACGCTGCCCCGGATACATTTCATAAATCCGGTTGAGTGCGCGCAGAAGCGTCGACTTTCC
>CAYSVF010000001.1:15728-18647 GCA_964434415.1 uncultured Parvibaculum sp. | reverse complement strand
CCGTCACGCGACGATCCGGGATCGTCAGATTGACATTTTTCAGAGCCTTGTAATCGCCGTAGTAAAAATCGAGATTCTTGACCTCGATCTTCGTATCCATCACGCCTTCCATTTTTTCAGAAGACGTTTTCCGGGTTTCTTTGACTGCACCGTCCATATGCTCTGCCTTGTTCATACCAATCACGCCCTCCCCTTGTTCCGCGCGGAAATGACCCTCGCGAAGATATTGAGGAGCAACACGGCCGTCGTAATCAAAAGCGCACCTCCCCAAGCCAGGCGCTGCCAATCCTCGTAGGGGCTCATGGCGAACTGAAAGATGACAACAGGAAGATTTGCCATCGGGTCGTTGAGATTGGTGCTCCAGAACTGGTTGTTAAGCGCCGTAAAGAGAAGCGGCGCGGTTTCACCGCTGATCCGCGCTACCGCCAGCAACACGCCCGTCAGCATGCCCGAAAAAGCAGCTCGGTAACTGATCTGAGTGATGACCATCCAGCGCGGGGCACCGATCGCCGCGCCTGCCTCGCGCAGCGAGTCCGGAATCAGCGTCAGCATATCCTCGGTTGTACGCACCACGATGGGGAGAGCAATAACGGCGAGCGCCGCCGCGCCGGCCCAGCCGGAGAAATGCCCCATGGTGGTGACCACCACACCGTAGATGAAAAGCCCAACAATAATGGATGGCGCGCTCAACAGCACATCATTGATGAAACGAACGGAGCTCGCCACCCTCCCCTCTCTGCCGTATTCGGCAAGGTAAGTGCCCGCCATAATGCCGATCGGCGTTGCGATGAGGATCGCAATCACCGTCATCACCAAACTGCCGATAATTGCATTGGCCAAGCCGCCCCCATTGCCAGGGGCGGGGGTACTCTCGGTAAACATGGCGGGTTCGATTGCGGAGATGCCATTCCACAGGAGCGCCCAGAGAATGGCGCCCAATATGAACAAGACGATACCTGTCATGGCATAGGAAACCACCGCCATCAGGAGATCCCGGCGTTGGCGCTGCCGGACCCTTCTGTTCATGCCAATACCTCCCCTTCAGCACCCTCTGCGCGGGCGCCGAGCAGCAACTTCTTGCCGAGAGCCAGAACAAAGAAGGTCAGCACGAAGAGGACGAGCCCCAGCGCGATGAGCGCCGATGTATAGATGTCCCCGACCGCCTCGGTAAATTCATTGGCGAGCGTCGCGGAAATTGTCGTACCCGGTGCAAGAAGAGACAGGCTTAGGCGATGCGCATTGCCGATGACGAAGGTCACCGCCATGGTTTCGCCCAGAGCGCGGCCAAGACCGAGAATCACCGCACCTGCCACGCCGTTGCGGCAATAAGGCAGTACCACACGCCAGACCACTTCCCAGCGCGTCGCGCCGAGGCCATAGGCCGACTCCCTCAGCACCGGCGGCACGCTCACAAACACTTCGCGCATGACGGAAGTGATGAAGGGTAGCACCATCAGGCCCAGAATAAGACCGGCCAGCAGCACGCCAATACCGATGGGCGGACCGGAAAACAGATTGCCGAGAAGAGGAATAATCCCAAGGGTAGTCTTCAGCGCCGGCTCAACATGGTGCTGGAAAAGCGGTACTACGATGAAGAGCCCCCACATGCCGTAGATAATACTCGGTATCGCCGCAAGGAGCTCAATTGCTATCGCAATCGGCTGCCGAAGCCTGTGAGGACAAAGTTCGGTTAGAAAGATCGCCATGCCGAAACTGAAAGGCACGCCGATCAACATGGCGATGACAGAAGTTTCAATGGTACCGATCAGTGGAACGACGGCCCCATATGTGTCGGTGACCGGGTTCCAGTGCGCAGTCCACAAGAACGCTATGCCTGAATGAGCGAGAGCGGGCCAGCCGCCGACGAGAAGCACAGCGATAACGCCACACAAAAGGGCAAAAAGGACAAGCGTGAAAAACAGAGTGGCGCCCCAGAAAATCGGGTCGCCCCAACGCATGGCAAAACGCGATTTGCGAGTGCCGACACCCTGCAAGGCCGGCGCGACGGACTCTACCATGATAAGCACTCCAGGAATGGCCGGGAGGGAGATCGGTCTCCCTCCCGGTTTCTCACAAGGACAGCAACTAACAGCGTAGTTTTACTGAAGAACGGGCTTGCCGCTCCCGTCCTTGATATCCATCCAGCTCTTCTTCACGAGAGCGACGACATTGTCGGGCATCGGGATGTAGTCGAGATCCTTCGCCATCTTGTCGCCATTCGCATAGGCCCAGTTGAAGAAGTCGAGCACTTCCTTGGCCTTCTGCGGATGCGCCTGCGTGGTGTGCATCAGGATGAAGGTCGCAGCCGTCATCGGCCAGCTATCGGCACCCGGCTGGTTGGCCAGGATCAGGTAGTAACCCGCAGCGTGCTCCCAATCCGCGTTCGACGCAGCGGCCTGGAAGGATTCATACTTCGGAGCGACAACCTTGCCGTCCTTGTTGACCATGTTCGTGTAGGTCAGGTGGTTCTGCAGAGCGTAGGCATACTCCACGTAACCGATGGAGCCGTCCGTCTGGCCCACGAGCGCGGCGACACCGGCATTGCCCTTGCCGCCGATACCGGCAGGCCACTCAACCGACGCATCGACACCGACCTTGGACCAGGCCGGAGAAACGTCGTTCAGGTAGTAGGTGAAGTTGAACGTCGTGCCCGAGCCGTCGGAGCGGTGCACCACGGCAATGTCCTGATCCGGAAGCGACACGCCCTTGTTGAGCGCGGCGATTTCCGGGTCGTTCCATTTGGTGACCTTGCCGAGATAGATGTCGGCGAGGGTCTTGCCGTCGATCTTCATTTCGCCCGATTTGATGCCCTTCAGGTTCACGACCGGCACGATACCGCCCATGATCACCGGCCACTGCACGTAGCCCTTGCTATCCAGGTCGTCGGCCTGGAGCGGCTTGTCCGAGGCGGCGAAGGTC
>CAYSVF010000001.1:0-15718 GCA_964434415.1 uncultured Parvibaculum sp. | reverse complement strand
ACCGGCACGATACCGCCCATGACCATCGGGAACTGCATCAGGCCGTCCTTCTTGAGCGTGGCCGGTTTGAGCGGCTTGTCGGACGCGCCGAAATCAACGGTCTTGGCGTTGATCTGCTTGATACCGCCACCGGAACCGATGGCCTGGTAGTTCATGCCGATATCCGTCTTGTCCTTATAGGCATCCGCCCATTTGGAATACACCGGATACGGGAAGGTGGCGCCGGCACCGGAAATGGTGTCGCCGGCATGAGCGGCTGAAACCGCGAAGAGCGCACCGGCAGCGACCGTCGCAGCGCGGGCAAAGGTTTTGAAGCTAAACATCTAGGTCTTGTTCCCTGTTGGTTGGCTTAATCGAATCAACTTGCCTGAAGGTTCGATTTGCCGATTGCTATCGGGCCTGGAGAGTCGGAAAGAGACAGACGTGCGTTCTTGCCATGCGTGGCACCTGGCAGCGGATACGCTGTCTTATCTCTCCCGGCTCGGAGGGCCGTTGGCTAAGGGAACGATGAAAGCTGCCGGTTTGGGTGCGAGGGCAGCGGAGCGCGGAAATGCGATGGAGAGGCTCCAGCAGCCGAAAAGACTGGCCGGAATGCCGAACGCCAGCAGGATCGCCAGCCGGGCGGCGCCGTCACCGGAGCCGGAATCTGTATCGTCGGCGGCAATATCGTTGGCAATCGAGATATCGCCGGTCGGTTCGCCGAACGGGTTGGATTTGTGATAGTCGAGCCAGGATGACGCCCCGAGCGACGCCAGAAGCGCAGCCAGCGCGACCAGAAAGCCCGCATTGCGCCAGAGCGTTGCCAAGGCGGCATTTCCGGAAGGACGCTGCCGGAAAAGACGGTGTCCGGCGCCAAGGCATGCGGCAATCATGGATTCTGTCCGGCTCGCAGGGGCTCGCGTGAAAGAAGGGCGACATCAGTCTGCAGGCCACCCCGCTGCGGTCGATGCGCGTTTCCTCCTGCCTAGCAGCGTCACTTGATGGTTTGATGACGGTCCGGCGACAAAATCACCGCCGGGCAGCAACTCCGCCATATCAGAGCGCAACACCGCACCATGCCCCGGCTTCCCCTTGCTGAATGCAGATACAGGCATTGGCCCATAGCGAAAAAACCAAGCAAAAAGCGTCACTTAACCAAGTGTTATCAGTTTGAACCTAAGCTCACGCACTAATCTGTCGGGTGTCGTCCAGCGATCGGGAACATGGCAAAAGCTCACCACCAAGCCGATTCAGGGAGCTTTCTTGACGGAGCGGGCAACGCCAATGCGCGTTCCGGCTTCGAGGACGAGTCTGGCCTGCCCTCCCGCGACCGAAACTTCTCGCTCGACCTTTTGTCGCTGCATTTCCGCGATCCGGAGATAGAGCATAAATACAGCTCAGCGAATTTTGCCGACCAGATAGGCCTCATTCGCCTCTCTATCGTCATGGGCGCAGTGATTTTCGCTCTCTACGCCCTGCTCGACCCCTTCGTCATTCCCGACATCACCTATGAAGCGTGGACTATTCGTTTCGCCGTTGCCTGCCCACTGCTGCTGGGACTGGTGGCTATTTCGTATATTCCAGGCTTCAACCATCGTCACCAGATCGTGCTGGCGCTTGCGATGGTCGTTCCCGGTCTTGCCGTCGTCGGCATGATTGCCCTCGCGGCGCCGCCTGGGTCTTTCTTCTACTATGCAGGTGTGCTGATCATTCTGAGCTACGTCAATTCGCTTTGGCGGATGCACTACTACTATTCGGCGCTCATGACCGGGCTCACATTTTTCGCCTATGAGTTCGTCGTGATTTTCATCAATCCGATGCCGACGACCGTCTTCATCAACAACAATGCCTTCCTCATGTTCGGCATTGGCACCAGCATTTTCGTGAATTATGTGCAGGAACACCACCTTCGCCGCAATTTTGTAGAACATGAGCGCCTTCGCATCGAGCAGGCCCGCTCGGAAATCCTGCTGGAGCGTTCAGAGGCTGCGAACCGTGCAAAGAACGACTTCCTCGCCATCATGAGCCATGAGCTCAGAACGCCGCTCAATGCGATCATCGGCTTCTCGGAGATCATCACGAACCAGATGTTCGGCCCCGTCGGCCAGCAGAAATATGCCGACTACGCGGCCGATATCCGAAGCAGCGGTACGCATCTGCTGAGTATCATCAACGACATTCTGGATATTTCGAAAGCGGAGTCCGGGAAGCTGGAACTGGCTGAAGAGCCGATCGACCCTGTAGAAACGCTCAACCGGACCATGCGCATGTTCCGTCATCGCGCGAGCGAAATAGGCGTCAACCTCAGCTTTCGCGTTCGGGACGAAATTTCCTGGCTGATCGCCGACCCTCGGCTTTTCAAGCAGGTGGTGATCAATCTCACATCGAATGCTCTGAAATTCACGCCGGAAGGCGGCACCGTAAAGGTCGAACTCGGCGTCGACACCGCAGGCGATCTCTCGCTGACGGTAGCCGATACGGGTATCGGCATCAGCGCGTCCGATATCCGTCGCGTGTTCGAGCCCTTCGTTCAGGTGGAAGGCGCCATGTCGCGCAGCCACCAGGGCACCGGCCTCGGCCTGCCTCTTGTCCGCAAGATCATGGCTCTGCATGGCGGCAGCGTCGATCTTGTCAGCACAGTCGGGGAAGGCACCGTGGTGACGGCCACCTTCCCCAGAAGCCGGTTCGTCGCGCCCGGACCCGACTCAGAGATGCGCTGGCGCGCCAGCTAACTCCTTGTTGTCCGCCAGCACGGCGCTGTCGGCGGGCTTGTCCACGACAAGCAGATAGACGCACATGGTTTCGTCGATGGAAATCGATACATCGGCAACGTCCAGGCCTTCGATAAGGCCCATCATGTCTTCCTCAGTGCGATAGATCAGGCTCCAGTCGGTCACGAACTCCAGCGGCCATTCGCAGGATTCGCGCCCCTTTCGAACATTGGCCAGGACCAGTCGCCCGCCAGGAGCAAGCTGCTCGTAAAGGTCCCGCGTGAGGGCTTTCGCCCGGCGCTGGGACAGGTAGTCGTAAAGGCCGAGACTGTAGATCATATCCTGCGGCTGGAGCGTCTTGAAAAGCGCACCGGCCTTCAGAAGCTGAGCGAAGGACGCGTTAAGGCATTGCACTTTCGCACGGCCCCGATGACGCACCACTTCGGGATAGGCATGCTCATAGGCATGGCTGAGCGCCTTGTCGTCCTGGTCGATCAACGTCACATTGACCGGGCGCGGCAGGTGCTCAATCGAGAGATAATCATACATCTCATAGGCGGAGCCGCAGCCGAGATTGGCGATATGCATGGGCTTGTCGCCCACCGTCTTCGCGGTCTCGGAGACGCGCTCTCCGATAATCTTCTGCGTCATGCTGAGGCGTGTTCCCACGCATCCGCCCGTCTCCACGCCGATACGGTGCAGCAGCATTTCGTAAAGCGTATCGCCAGCGCGCTTCCCTTTACGCTGCCATTCGTAAACATAGTTCATGATAATGAAATCGCCGGGATACCCGAACGGCTTCTCGTAGCATCGGCGCATCACCGGGCCGGGCATGAAGTCCGGCGTGAGAACGCGTTCGGCGAACCGCTTGTGCCTTGCCAGAACGCGCGGGTCCGACCACACAGGCTCGAGGATGTCGCTGCCCTGGTACCAAAGCTCTTTCCACTGAGGAACGATCCGCTCTTCGCATTCGGCGAGGGCTTTGAGCATACGCTCTTCACGCTCACGACCGGTCGCCGTGAGATGTTCTTCAAACTCTTCGAGAAGCTCCTTGTAGGAACGGAAGAGATTGACGATCTCTGTCGACAGTTGCTGAAACTCCGGCAGGATGCCCTCGGCGGTACCGAAATCCGGATCCGCCAGTTTCTGCGTAAGAAGCAGATCGTCATGCTCGGTGACGATCTTCTGAATATCGAGATATCCACTCTTGAATTCCAGAGCGACGGTTGTCCGGCTGCCCTCGGCTTCGACGCGACGAATGGTACCATTGCCCTCATAGAGGCAATCGTCGCCCACACGCAGCTCGAAAGCGGCTTCCGAGCCAACCCGGTCTTGCCAGCTATCCGTCGTCGGGGACTGCACGGCAATCCCCGTCATGCTGAGATTCTTCAGATATGTCTTTTCGCGGTCCAGATAGACTTTGGGAATGACCCCGTGAAAAAGCTGATCGGGACGGAATCGCTCCGCCCGATAAAACATTTTCCGCCCCTCTGCGCCCGTAAGTTGTTCATAGGTCCGCATCACTAAAACTGCCCCACTGTCAGAACCAGAAACTGACCCAATAAGGGAATCACAACCCCGGGGCAATTACAAATATTAACCTATGGTTAACCCTCTTTTTCTTCTATTCCATAATTCTGCAGACTGCGGATGAAGCCTGCTTTCCAATTATCAGCTAGGCCGTTGATTTTTTCGCCTGTCGTCCAGCAGCCGCATCAGCGGCGGCAGCATTAACCAATCGATGAAAAGATTGGAGAGGATGACGATGGCCGTCATACCGCCGAGCGGACGATTGATCTCGAAGCCCGAGAAAACAAGCGTTCCGAATCCGAGTGCGAGCGAAGCGGTGATGACAAGCATCGCCACGCCAACGGTTGCGAACACTTCGTTGATGGCCTGTTCCGCGTTCAGGCCTCTCTTTCGTGCGGCTTGATACATGAGCAGGAAGTAGATCGTATCGTCCACGACAAGGCCGATGGTCATCGCTGTGACCACCGAGGCGGCCAGCCCGATCGTCCCGACCAGCAGCCCCCATATGCCGAAACCGACAAGTGACGGCAGGATATTCAGAAAGATGCTCAGAACGCCATAGCGTGGGCTTCGCAGGGCAAAACCCACAACGAAAGCGATGATGACGATGGAAATGATCGTGCTCCCGATCATCGACCGGATATTTACGCCCGACAGATTGGCAAACAGCACGTTGAGGCTGATGCCCCTGGCGTGCATCTCCTGCGGCGTGTTTGCGTTCAACCAGTCTTCCGCCGCCGAGTTCAATCCACGGATTTCGCTTGAGGTCGCTTTTCGCAACAGGACGGTTACCCGGCTGGCGTCGCGGCCGATTGGAATAAAATCGTTGAGCGATGTCCCATACGGCAATGAAAGCTCATAGAGCAGAAAATATTGGGCGATCAGATCGGGATTGTCGGGAATCGTCTCATAGTTTCCCGGACGGCCGGCATTCATCGCCTTGTTGATGCGCTTCGTCAGGTCGGATACGGCGAAGACACTCACCACCTTGGGCTGCGAACGAAGCCATGCGGCGAAGGCTGCGACATGGCGCTGATAGGCCGGATCGTAGACGCCGCCGTCGCCCGCGGCGGTTTTCGGCGCAGCGAGATCGAACTCGATGATGTTGAGACCGGTCAGATGGTCCTCGGCAAAATCCGATGCCCGGCGATAGTCGAAGCGGCTGTCGAAATTCCGTACGAAGTCGTCGTCCAACCGGATATCCGCAACCCATGTACCGCAAGCAATGACAACGATCCCGCAAAAGACGAATAGCGGTTTGTAGTGGGCGTTCACGAAATGACCGAGCTTGATCATCATTTTTTCGGAACGCTGTGCGGCAGGCTTGAGCGGCAATAGCGAGAGCGTCGCGGGCAACCATGTGAAGGTGAACACATAGGCGATCAGGATACCGAGCGCGACGAGATTGCCTTCCTGACGGAGCGTGGGCGCATCGGCGAAATTCATGGCAAGGAAGCCGACCAGCGTCGTGGAGTTGGTCAGCGAGACAGCCTTGAAGTTCAGCCTCACCGCCTCGCGGATTGCCTCTACCCTGCTATCGCCCTTGCCCAGTCGGCCCAGGGCCGTCGTCACGATGCGCACGGCGGCGGCCATATTGACCGTCATGATGATGATAGGCACGGCGACGGTGGCGGTATTCACGACATGTCCCGCCCATCCGGCAAGACCCATCGTTGCCATGCTGCTGAGTCCGAGAAGCGAGAGAATGACGAGACTCGGCGCAACCGACCTTACGAACAGCATCATGACCGCAGTCGTGACGAGGAGGCTGATCGGAATGAGGAACCGGGCATCCGACATCGCCGCTTCGGAGAATGTCCCCATCAACATGATGTTGCCGGTCAACTGGACCGTCATCCCCGGATGGGTTTTCTCGAAATCCGCAGCGAGCTTGCGGCTTGCGGCGATGATTTCGCGGACTTCCTTCGACGCTTTTTTCGGCAGATTGAAGCTCACCACAAGGCCCGCCGCCTTGCCATCCGGCCCGATCAGACGATCGCGGATCAGCGGATCGCCAAGCGCGACCTTCCTGATCTCCTTTGCTTCATCCGGTGTGACATGCGCAGGATCGGGCACCAGATCGCGCACGGCAATACTGTCTTGGTCGGAAACGATCCGGGCGAAATTGGTCAGGGATTCGACGCGTGTCGAGTGGGGAAGCTGCCAGGCGCGGTCCGTCAGATCTCCGATGCCCGCCAATACGTCAGGCTCGGTAACCTGGCGCCCGTCCGCCCATACGACCATCAGAACGGTATTGTTCTGACCGTATTTGGCCTCAAACGCTTCCAGCTTGTGGATAGGCGCGCCATCGGGATTGAAATGCACTCGCGTGTCGGATGAAACCGACAGACGCAGAACCCCCGTCCCCGCGAAAACGAAAAACGCGACGCACACAAGCATAACCAGCTTGGGCGCCCTCAACACCACCTTGTCGAGCAGCCACATAACGATTCCGGTGTCCCAATCCCCTGGCCCGCCGCGACTCAAATTCCACCCAAGCGGCAGGCAGCGACACTCTAATACGCCATGTGCAAAAGAAAAGTCGCTATTTTACGGTACCGGATCGTCAAATTCGGCCTGATGCGCTTCGGCTGTCCGGCGCTTGTGATGCCGGTAGCGGGCCACTGCGACGGGAACGGAGGCGAGGTAAATGACGCAAAGGCCGGCAAAGGAATACCACGGATAGCTGAGGACGACCGCCGCCGACAGGCCGATGGCCAGCAGCACCGGCAGCACCATGTCACGACGAATGCGCAAGCCCATCCGCTTGCCCGAGAATGTCGGGAGCTGGCTGACCATGAGGAAAGCTACCCCCAGCACATAAATGGCGATCAGGGGCGAAAGGCTGGAAATGCCCGGTATACCGATGAAGTGTAGGTAGAGCGGCAGCATGGCGAGGCCTGCTCCCGCGGGCGCGGGAACGCCTGTGAAGTAGTTCCCCGTCCAGACCGGCTTGTCCGGGTCCTCCAGCGCGACATTGAAGCGGGCGAGCCGAAGCGCGCAGCACACGGCATAGCCGAGAACCGCGATCCAGCCGAGACCGCCAATATCCTGCAGCGACCAGAGATAAAGCAGAACGACGGGCGCCACGCCGAAATTCACGAAGTCGGTCAGCGAGTCCAGTTCCGCTCCGAATTTGCTGGTGCCCTGCAACATACGCGCGATGCGCCCATCCAGCGCATCGAAGACCGACGCGATAATGACCGCGGCCACCGCTGCCTCGAACTTGCCCTCAAGGCCGAAGCGGATCGACGTCAACCCTGCGCAGAGCGCCAGAATGGTGAGCGCATTGGGGATCAGCGTACGTACGGGCAAAGGGCCGAAGCGCCTGAGACGGCGGCGTTTCTGCCCGATGCGGGCACCCGGTTCCGGCTCGAATGGAGGTATGGAATTCGGCATCTGGGTCAGCCGCCTTTCCTAATCATGATGCGGCTCTGTCAGCAGCTGATCGGCCAGCACCGTTTCTCCTGCTATTGCCATCTGTCCTATCGCGACCAGCGGCACGGCACCCTCCGGCAGATATACGTCAAGGCGGCTGCCGAAGCGGATAATGCCATAGCGTTCGCCCGCCGCCAGTATGTCCCCCTCTTTGGCATCGCAGACGATGCGGCGCGCGACGAGCCCGGCGATCTGCACCACGACGACTTTTTCGCCGTCCTCGCGTTCGATAACCATCGAGTTTCGTTCATTTGCGTCGCTCGCCTTGTCCAGGCTCGCATCAAAGAACTTCCCAGGCCGGTAGGCTACGCGCTCGACGCGGCCCGCTACGGGGGCCCGGTTCACGTGACAGTTGAAGACGTTCATGAAGATGGACACGCGGGTGCGGGTCATCTCGCCCAAACCCAGTTCCTCGGGCGGCGACGCCTCGGTGATCATGTTCACCACACCGTCGGCAGGACTGATGACGAGGCCCTGCCGCGTCGGCGTCACGCGATCAGGGTCACGGAAAAAGTAGAGACACCATAATGTCAGGATCACGCCCAGCCAGCCCAGCGGTTCCCAGAGCAGGAACAGCACCACTGTTACCGCAGCGAAGATGATCGTGAATTTGTGCCCTTCTCGATGAATCGGGGCGAAAACGGAGGTGATGCTGGACATGCTTTCCTTTCGGCCTGCTCTTTCAGGATCATACTAGACCGATAGAGGCAGCGGGTTAAGCGTGGCTAAATTCTTCGCTGTCTTCTTCGGGGGCACCTTCAGCGGGGATTTCCGCCTGAGACTCCTCGGACGCCACTTCCTCGAGCTGCTCCAGCGCCACCGCCTCGACGGCCTGCCGGTTCCACATGGCCGCATAGACACCGCCCCGAGCCAGCAGGTCGTCATGACTGCCCCTCTCCGCGATCTCGCCCCCGTCCAGCACGATAATCTCATCGGCGTCGACGACCGTGGACAACCGATGGGCGATGATCACACTCGTCCGATCCTGAGAAACGGCCTTGAGCGCGGACTGGATCTCTCGTTCGGTGTGGGTGTCCAGCGCAGAGGTTGCCTCGTCGAGAATGAGGATCGGCGGATTCTTCAGAATGGTTCGGGCGATTGCGACGCGCTGCTTCTCTCCGCCCGACAGCTTCAGCCCGCGTTCGCCCACCATGGTGTCGTACCCCTTTGGCAGTGCGGCGATGAAATCGGCGATCTGCGCGTGGGCGGCGGCCGCCTCAATGTCTTCGGCTGACGCTTCGGGGCGCCCATACCGGATATTGTAGCGAATGGTATCGTTGAACAGGACCGTATCCTGCGGAACCATTCCGATGGCCGCGCGCAGCGAATCCTGCCGTACGTCGCGGATGTCCTGACCATCTATCAGTACACGGCCTTTCTGAATATCGTAGAAGCGATAGAGAATACGCGAAATGGTGGACTTGCCTGCCCCGGAATGTCCGACGATGGCCAATGTCCCGCCTGCGGGAACGCGGAACGAAACGCCGCGCAGAATTTCACGATCCGGGTCGTAGGCGAAGTGAACGTCTTCAAAGACAATCTCACCGCCAGCGACTTCAAGCTCGGCCGCATCCTCTCTGTCGGATATCTCGGGCGGCACAGCCATCAGGTCGAACATCGTCTCCATGTCGATCAGCGCCTGACGGATTTCCCGATAGACGGTGCCCAGCATATTCAGCGGCTGATAGAGCTGGATCAGATAGGCATTCACCATCACGAAATCGCCAACCGTCATGGTGCCGTTCGCAATCCCCTGCCCGGCCATCAGCATCAGCACAGTGAGACCGCTGGAAAAAATCAGGGCCTGCCCGGCATTCAGCATGGAAAGCGAAGTAGTGGTCTTTACCGCCGCGCGCTCATAGCCCGCCATCGCCTTGTCGAAGCGGCGGGCCTCATGATCCTCATTCCCGAAATATTTGACCGTCTCGAAATTGAGGAGGCTATCGACTGCCTTGGTATTGGCTTCGGTATCGAGATCGTTCATCTCTCGACGAAAACGGGTCCGCCACTCGGTCACAGCAAATGTAAAGACGATGTACACCGCAACGGTAATCGCGGTCACGATTGCAAACCAGATGTCGAAGGCCCAGGCAAGAATGCCGCAGACCAGGACCAGTTCGACAATGGTCGGTACGATGTTGAAGAGCGTGAAGCGCAGCAGAAAGTCTATGCCCTTGGTGCCGCGCTCGATGACGCGCGACAGGCCGCCCGTGCGCCGCTCCAGATGGAAACGCAACGAAAGCGCATGCAGATGGCGGAAGGTCTCCACCGCCAGCTCGCGCACGGCGTTCTGTCCCACCTGCGCAAAGATGCCATCACGAAGCTGGGCCAGTGCCACCATCATGATCCGGCCCACGCCATAGGCCACGATAAGCATGACGGGTACCGCCACGGCGACGGCCGCCGGCCCTTCCGGCGAGAGCGTATCCACGGCCATTTTGTAGAGAACCGGCACATAGACCGTGATGGCCTTGGCAGCGAAGAGAGCCAGCAGGGCAAATGCGATACGCAGACGAAAATCCGGGCGGTGCTTCGGCCAGAGACGCGGCAGCAGGGAGAGCAAGGTCTCCAGGGGGCGCCGGTCCTGGTTCCCGGGTTTCCCCGTCACCGGGTTCACTTCGGTGCCGTCGGCAACTCTGGAATGGTGTGGCGACATGTCGTGACAATCCTTGCTTTCAGCCTCTCACGCAAGCATGGAGCGCGAAGACGGCGGAAAGCGTTAAACAAATGGGCCCCGCCCGGCCACCGGCATAGCCGGGCCGTTCGGGGCTCATCCATCCCTTAGATAAGGGTTATCAGGGCGTAGGCAAGTCCGCGTTCGAGGGCGCGGCGCCCGGTGTATCGAATATCTGGCCGGGATAGATCAGGTTGGGATCCCTGATCTGCCCCTTATTGGCCTTGTAGATCAGCGTGTAGCGGAAGCCGGAGCCATAGAGCTTGCGGGCGATGCTCCACAGATTGTTGCCGGGCTGGATGACAACCTGACCTGCCTTCAGGGCGGCGACCACATCTTCTGGCCGGCCGCGCTGGAATGGCACCTCCACACGAGCGGACACATTTCCGTCGACGCCGATCTGGTCCACACGCAGGGCGTATTTACCCGGTGCAAGCTCGACGGAGGGGCGCAATTCCCAGCGTCCATCGTCGCCGGCCACCGCCTCGCCCAGCGCGTCCGCTCCTGCATAGATGCGCACGGTGGTGCCGGGTTTTGCGCGACCGGAAATGATGAGATTGCCGTTCTCGTCATAGTCCACGGTTTCGAGCACAAGCTCGCCCGATGCGGACGCCACGCCCGGTCCCTGCAGCACCTTGCTCGCCTTGCCTGGCTCGCTCATGACGACCAACGCCTGTTCGTCGGTGGATTCCGGTACGGAAACAGAGACCACCTGAACGGAATTCTTTTCACTGCCATCGGGATTGCGCGCAGTCAGCGTGATCTGGATATCGCCGGACTTGAGCGGCTGGTCGAGAATGGCGACCCACTCGCCATTCTCGTCCGCCTTGGCCGTCGCGACCACTTCGCCATTGGCCTTCACCTCTACGTTCGCCCCCGGCAGAGCGCGGCCTGCTGCAACGGTCGATCCATCCTTATCCACGCGCACGACTGAGAAAGTCGGCACGGAGGGATCTTCCGCCTTTTCCGTAGACGTCGTCGTCTCCTGCTCGGCCGTCGCGGGTTCCGTCACCGCAGTGGCCTCACCCGGCTTTTCCGCCGCGCCTTCATAAAAGAAGAAATAGTATCCGCCTGCCAAAAGCAGCCCGGCGAGTATCACGCCGCCCGCTATTACCCCCAAACGCATGAGACACCCTCTATTTCGATTCGATACCCAGCCGTCCCCCGGCGGGCTTCCCTGGAAGCCGGAACGAACCCTAGCCCATTGAAAGGGCGCCCGCTATTCCGCCCCCACTATGCGGACATATTTCGTTAGCTTGCAATTACGGCACCAATATGAATTCTCCATTGCAGCGCTGTGCCCGAACGTGCACAGATTCAATAGGTTAATGCCCCGCCTTTTCTGTCTCGAGGACCGTCATGAAGGTGTCCAATGTCTGCGTCTATTGCGGTTCTTCCATCGGGAATGAGCCTGCTTTCGAAGAGGCTGCGGACCGGTTCGGTCAGATCCTCGCCCGCTCCGGCGTCGGACTGGTATATGGTGGAGGCGGTATCGGGCTCATGGGGGTTATCGCGCGCGCGGTTCTGCGCGACGGGGGGCATGTCACAGGTATCATCCCCGAATTCCTCCAGAAGCGCGAAATCCGCTTCGACGAGGTCAGCGAATTGATCGTCACCGAGACCATGCATGAACGAAAGCAAAGGATGTTCGAGATGTCGGACGCTTTTGTCGCGCTGCCGGGGGGCATCGGCACGCTGGAAGAAACGGTGGAAATGATGACCTGGGCACAGCTTGAGCGACACAGCCATCCGATCGTTCTGGCCAATCTGCAGGGGTTCTGGGATCCATTGGTGGAACTGTTCGACCATTTCATCGACCGCAAGTTCACCGGCTCCAATCTCCGCTCGCTCTATTCGGTCGTGGACAAGGTAGAAGACGTTCTTCCGCGCATAGAGGCCGCCCTGTGATGCGAGGCGGGCGGACCGCATTCTTTACCGGAGACGGCAGACTCGGAAACCAGATGTTCCAGGCGGCCTTTCTCGATCACGTGCTGTCTGACGGCGATACCGTGATTTGCCGGGGTATGGAGGATTTTCTCGAGGGGTTCGACTGGCCGCGCTTTCGCATCAGGAATACACGCGACCGCGAAGAAACCAGGATGGCAAAACGACTGCTCAGATCGCTGGGGCAAACGCTGGTGTCCCTGCGTCTCTTCGACGGATACGAACAGCAACGCGAGGTCTTCACCGTCGAGACCGGCTCGTTCCGGCTGCGCGGGTCGGAAATCACGCTCAGTCACGGATTGCTCGACAAGTATATGTATGTCGGTAAGGGCTATTTTCAGGCGGCCCAACTGGCCGCCGATGCGAGCTTCCGGCTCAAGTCCGAGCACCGGAAAACAGCCGCTGAATTCTTGGCCCGGTTGCCGGAGGGCCCCAAGGCCTTCATTCACATCCGCCGCGGCGACTACCGGCGCTGGAAAATCTTCGGCCGGTCACCGCTTCTGGATCTCGACTATTTCCGTCGCGGAAAACGGAAGATCGAAACCGCCGCCCCCGGCACACAATTCATCGTCTTGAGCGACGAGCCGGACGCCGTGACGGATATATTGGCCGAACCCGATACGCATCTCTTTACCGGACAAAATGTCTATGAAGATTTCGGCCTGATGACGCTTTGCGATGGCGGAGTGGTTTCCAACAGTACGCTCAGCTGGTGGGGCGGTTTCTTCTCCAGCCGCAGCCTGCCCGTGATCGCCCCGCAAGGATGGCTCGGCTTTACGGTAGGTATCGAGTATCCCGTCGGCATCGTCGCACCGTGGATGACCCCCATCGAAGCGCAGTCGTAACCATGACCGTTCTTTCTCCATCAGTCCTTCTTGCATGGCTGAAGACGCGCCTTGGCGGCGCGCCACAGTCGCTCGCCTTCGCACGCCTGGTGCAGAACGGCGTCGCCACTTCGCCCAAGGGGCTTACCTGTCGGGGCAAGGACGATGGCGGCGGCGCGCAGGTCCACGCCGTCATTTCCGCTCTGGCACTCTCGCGAGCGACAGGTCTTACCTATTACCATTCCCCATTCCGCTCCATTGCCCATGCCGATGGGAACGAAGCCAAATGGGCGGAAAGTTGGGAGACCTTTTTCAATCTCGGTCATGGAGAAAAGCGGCTGAAGTCGGAGCAAGACACAGCGTGTGTTCCGATCAAGCGCTTTCTCAAATCGCCCTCGCTCTGGCGTGGCGGCGATCTGATCGCCGAGGCCGAACATTTCACCGGCTTCACCGATGCCGATGTCGAGGCCCTTGCCGCCATACTTCCCGATGTCCGGCGGAAATATGCCCTGTCGGACAAATCCGCGCTTACGCTCCACCGCGAACCCGGCACACTCACCATGAATGTCCATGTCCGGCGCGGCGACGTTTCAGCCGATCATCCACATCACAGCGACCGTTTTACCGGCGATGAGGCGATTCTGGAGACTGTTCGCAGCGCGCGAGAAGCCGCTGAAGCTCAAGGCCTCGTCCTTTCGGTGAATGTTTGGTCGCAAGGCGACCGAGCCGACTTCCTCATATATGAGGAGGCCGGATGCCGCCTCTTTCTGGATACGGACATTTTCGAGACCATCCATAATCTCGTACAGTCGGATATCCTTCTCATGGCAAAGAGTTCACTTAGCTTCGTCGCCGCACTGCTGAATGACGGCATTTGCCTCTATGAAGGGTTCTGGCATCCGCCATTGCCGCACTGGATCCAGATTCAGGACACGACAAGCAGCGGCCCGGCATTGCGCGACGCGCTTGCCGTCAGGACACGATCCACACCGGCCAACTGAGGTCAGCTCCGCACTTTTTCCTTTCGGCTGTGCTGGGTCGGCAGAGGCGCACCGTCGCGGAGCAGCTTGTAGGTGATGCTGTCGCTGAGCGCCTGGAAGGAGGCGTCGACGATATTGGGCGAGACACCCACCGTGAACCAGCGCTGCCCATCGCCATCCACACTTTCGATCATCACACGGGTCACGGCTTCCGTGCCGCTCGTCAGGATACGGACCTTGAAGTCGACGAGACGCAAATCCTCGATAAAGGGCTGGTATTTGCCAAGGTCCTTGCGCAATGCCTGATCGAGGGCGTTGACCGGGCCGTTGCCTTCTCCGGCAGAGAAGAGCACTTCGCCATCCACATGCATCTTCACCGTGGCTTCTGAAATGGTCACGAGATCGCCTACCGCGTTGTAGCGGCGTTCCACCATCACGCGGAAAGACTCCACATTGAAGAACTCTGGCACCTGACCGAGGATGCGCCGCGCCAGAAGCTCGAAAGAGGCTTCCGCGCCGTCATAGGAATAACCGAGGAATTCGCGTTCCTTCACCTCGTCCAGAAGGCGCTGGATCTTGGTGTCCTTGGGGTCGACCTCGATGCCGGCCTCTTCCAGACGCGCCAGGATGTTCGATCGGCCGGCCTGATCGGACACGGCGATCTTGCGCTTGTTGCCGACGGATTCCGGCGGCACGTGCTCATAGGTACGCGGATCCTTCAGCAGGGCCGAGACATGGATGCCAGCCTTGGAGGCAAAGGCGCTTTCGCCGACATAGGGCGCATAGCGGTCGGGCGCGCGGTTCAACACCTCGTCCAGCGTGCGCGAGACATGGGTGATCTGCTTCAGCTGGTCGAGCGAGACGCCGATCTCGAAACGGTCGGCGAATTCCGGCTTCAGGAGAAGCGTCGGGATCAGAGACACCATATTCGCATTGCCGCAGCGCTCACCCAGCCCGTTCAACGTGCCCTGCACCTGGCGCACGCCCGCCCGGATCGCAGCCAGCGAGTTGGCCACCGCGTTTTCCGTATCGTTGTGTGCATGGATACCGAGCCGGTCGCCCGGCACGCCTGCGGCGATCAGCGCGGTCACGATGGCTTCGACCTCGGAGGGCAACGTGCCGCCATTGGTATCGCAAAGTACAGCCCAGCGTGCGCCGGCATCCAGCGCCGTCTTCACGCAGGCCGTTGCATAGTCGGGATTGGCCTTGTAGCCATCGAAGAAGTGCTCGCAATCGATCATCGCTTCGCGGTCATGCGCGATGATCGCCTCCACGCTCTCGCGGACGCTGTCGAGGTTCTCCTCGTTGGAGATGCCAAGCGCGACTTCCACATGGAAATCCCAACTCTTGGCAACGAGGCAAACGGCATCGGCCGCGGAATCGAGGATGGCGGCAAGTCCGGGATCGTTGGAGGCGCTGCGCCCTGCCCTCTTGGTCATGCCGAAGGCGGTGAAGGTGGCACGCTTCAATACCGGCTTGTCACCGAAAAAAGCCGTGTCTGTGGGATTGGCGCCGGGATAGCCGCCTTCCACATAGTCGATACCCAGCTCATCCAGCAGGGTCGCAATCAGCCGCTTGTCCTCGACGGAGAAATCCACGCCCGTGGTCTGCGCGCCATCGCGCAGCGTGGTGTCGAAG